>NZ_JACNAC010000075.1:0-26886 GCF_017349775.1 Pseudomonas sp. GW460-12-10-14-TSB1 | reverse complement strand
TTTTTCGGCTGCAAGGGCCTTATCGCGGGCAAGCCTCGCTCCTACAAGGTCCGTGCATGCTTCTGTAAGAGCGGCCGGTCGACGCTCGATTGCCCGCGATCAGCGCGTAGCGCTGGCTCTTTCTCTGTATGGAGATGCGTGTCTCTTTATTGAGACTCTTCGATCCCCAGCGCCGCCATCTTCTTGTACAGGGTCGAGCGCCCCAGCCCCAGGCGCGCCGCGGCTTGCACCACCTTGCCGCCGCAGTGCGCCAGGGCCGTCTCGATCACCTGGCGGTCGAAGCGCTCCCGCGCCGCGGCGAAGGTCTCGTTGGGCTGCACCTCGGCGGCCTGGACGCTGGCGGCGCGCGGCACCGGGCTGAAGGTGCCGATGGCCGCGCGCAGGTCGCCGGCATTGAGCATCAGGTCGTCGCTGAGCAGGGCGGCGCGTTCCAGGACGTTGCGCAGCTCGCGGATATTGCCGGGCCAGGCGTGCTGGCCGAGCAGGGCCAGGGCGTCGGGAGTCAGTTCGTGCTGGCTGCGCAGTTCTTCGAGGATGGCTTCGCTGAGGGCCGGCAGGTCGTCCAGGCGTTCGCGCAGCGGCGGCACCTGGATCGGCAGCACATTGAGGCGGTAGTACAGGTCGGCGCGGAATTCGCCGCGCTTGATCGCCGCTTCCAGGTCGATGGAGGTGGCGGCGATCACCCGCACGTCGCTCTGGATCACCTCGTTGGAGCCCACCGGCTCGAATTCTTTCTCTTGCAGCACCCGCAGCAGCTTGCTTTGCAGGGGCAGGGGCATGTCGCCGATCTCGTCGAGAAACAGCGTGCCGCCCTGGGCGATCTGCAGCTTGCCGGCGCGGCCTTTGCGGTCGGCGCCGGTGAAGGCGCCGGGGGCGGTGCCGAAGAACTCGGCTTCCAGCAGGGCTTCGGGAATCGCCGCGCTGTTGATGCTGACAAAAGCCTTGTGCGCCCGTGGCGACGCGGCGTGGATGGCCTGGGCCAGCAGTTCCTTGCCGGTGCCGGTCTCGCCTTGCAGCAGCACTGGCGAGTCGGCGCTGGCGCTGCGCCGGGCGCGGCGTTTGACTTCCAGGCTGGCGGCGCTGGTGCCGATAAAGTGGGCGAAGTTGTATTTGGTCTGTCGCGCCCGCAGCAGCGAGCGGGTCGAGGCCAGTTCTTCCTGCATGCTCAGGTAGCGCTTGAGCATCGGCGACAGGCTGCGCAGCTCGTCGAACAGGGCAAAGCCGATGGCGCCGATCACCGCCCCGGCGTCGTCATGGATCGGCAGGCGCATCACCACCAGCGGGTCCTTGGGGGTGTCCTGCATGTCCAGCAGGATCGGCCGCCCGGTGCGCACCACTTCGCGCAACAGGCTGCCGGGGATCACGCTTTCGCAGGCCTTGCCGATGGCGAACGCCGCCGACTCCAGGCCGAAGCGCCGGGCGTAGCGCTCGTTCATCCAGACGATATTGGCGTCGCGGTCGACGATCACCGTGCCCTCGCTGGATTGCTCGATGATCTCGAACAGCGAACGGATCGCCAGTTGGCGAACCCGCTGGTAATCCTTGAGGCTTTCGGTGTCGTTCATGGGGAAGGTCCTGAAGGGAGCGCGCGCCGATTATGCCGGGAATCTTCACGGCTGGCTCTTGCCTTGTAGCCGCTGCCGCAGGCTGCGATCGACCGCGCAGCGGGCGCAGGGTCTTGAGGCCGCCCGAGGTCCTTCGGACCTATCGCAGGCTCCGCCAGCGGCTACAGAGCGGTGCTTCTGTAGGAGCAGGGGGACGCCCAGTTTTTGCCCGCGATTCAGGCGCTGCGGTAGTGCAGGTCCACCGCATTGCACCTATCGCGGGCAAGCCTCGCTCCTACAGATGAATGCGGGGTCAGGCGGGGTGGGCGGCGGCCAGCAGTTCCTGGGTGTAGGGATGCTGCGGCGCTTCGAACACTTCGTGGCTGGGCCCGCGTTCGACCACCTTGCCGTCCTTGATCACGATCAAGTCGTGGGCCAGGGCGCGGACCACGGCCAAGTCGTGGCTGATGAACAGGTAGGTCAGGCCATGCCGCTCCTGGAGCTGGCGCAGCAGCGCCACCACCTGCTTCTGCACCGTGCGGTCGAGGGCCGAGGTGGGTTCGTCCAGCAGGATCAGCGCCGGCTTGAGTACCAGGGCGCGGGCGATGGCGATGCGTTGGCGCTGGCCACCGGAGAACTCGTGGGGGTATCGATGGCGGCTGGCCGGGTCCAGGCCGACTTCTTCCAGCGCCTGGATCACCTGCTGTTCGCACTGCTGGGCGGTGGAGTGACTGTGCACCTCCAGCCCTTCGCTGATGATCTGTTGCACCGACATCCGTGGGCTGAGGCTGCCGAACGGGTCCTGGAACACCACCTGCATCTGCTTGCGCCACGGCCGCAGCTGCTTCTGGTTGAGGCCGTCGAGGGCCTCGCCCTGGAAGCGGATGCTGCCTTCGGAATCCAGCAGCCGCAGGATCGCCTGGCCGAGGGTCGACTTGCCGGAGCCGGACTCGCCGACAATGCCCAGGGTCTTGCCCCGTTGCAGGCTCAGGCTGATGCCGTCCACCGCCCGCAGGTATTGCTTGCGGCGCAGCAGCCCGCCGCCGATCTGGAACTGAACGCTGAGGTCGTCCACCTGCAGCACCACTTCGCGCTCGTCCCGGGGCAGGGCTTCGCCTTCCGGCTCGGCATTGAGCAGCACGCGGCTGTAGGGATGCTGCGGCGCGCTGAACAGGGTTTCGCAGGGTGCCTGTTCGACGATCTGCCCGGCCTTCATCACGCACACACGCTGGGCGATGCTGCGCACCAGGTTGAGGTCGTGGCTGATCAGCAGCAGGGACATGCCCAGGCGCTGTTGCAGGGATTTGAGCAGCAGCAGGATCTTGCGCTGCACCGTCACGTCGAGGGCGGTGGTCGGTTCGTCGGCGATCAGCAGCTCCGGTTCGCAGGCCAGGGCCATGGCGATCATCACCCGCTGCCGTTGGCCGCCGGAGAGCTGGTGCGGGTAGGCCTTGAGGCGTTCCTCGGGTTTCTGGATGCCCACCAGGCGCAGCAGTTCGAGGATCCGCGCCTGGGCCGCCTTGCCGCCCAGGCCCTTGTGCAGCAGCAGGGTTTCGCCGATCTGCTTCTCGATGCTGTGCAGCGGGTTCAGCGAGGTCATCGGCTCCTGGAAGATCATGGCGATGCGGTCGCCGCGCAGTTTCTGCAAGGTCCGGGCTTCGGCGCCGAGCAATTCCTGGCCGCGGTAGCGGATGCTGCCGCTGCTGTGGGTGTCGCAGTCGGGCAGCAATTGCAGGATCGAATGGGCGGTCACCGACTTGCCCGAACCCGACTCGCCGACCAGGGCCAGGCACTCGCCAGGGCGAATGTCCAGGCACAGGTCGCGCACCACCTTCTGGGTGCCGAAGGCGACGTTGAGGTCGCGGATTTCGATCAGGTTGTCAGTCATTTCAGCATCCGCTTGGTCAGGAACATGGCTCAAGAACGTGGATCGAAGGCATCGCGCAACGCCTCGCCGATAAACACCAGCAGCGACAGGATCAGCGCCAGGGTGAAAAATGCCGTCAGGCCCAGCCAGGGCGCCTGCAGGTTCTGCTTGCCCTGGCCGATCAGCTCGCCCAGGGAAGCGCTGCCGGCCGGCATGCCGAAGCCGAGGAAGTCCAGTGCGGTGAGGGTGGAAATCGCCCCGGTGAGAATGAACGGCAGGTAGCTCAGGGTGGCGTTCATCGCGTTGGGCAGGATGTGCCGCACGATCACCTTGCGGTCGTTGAGGCCCAGGGCGCGGGCGGCCTTGACGTATTCCAGGTTGCGCCCACGCAGGAACTCGGCGCGCACCACGTCCACCAGGGCCAGCCAGGAGAACAGCGCCATGATCCCCAGCAGCCACCAGAAGTTCGGCTCGACGAAACCGGAAAGGATGATCAGCAGGTACAGTACCGGCAGCCCTGACCAGACCTCCAGCAAGCGCTGGCCCAGCAGGTCGACCCAGCCGCCGTAATAGCCCTGCAGGGCACCGGCGGCGATGCCGATCAGGGCGCTGATAAAGGTCAGGGCCAGGGCGAACAGGATCGACACCCGGGCGCCGTAGATCACCCGGGCCAGCACGTCCCGCGCCTGGTCGTCGGTGCCCAGCCAGTTGACCGCGGTCGGCGGGCTCGGCGCCGGGCGGCTGAGCTCGTAGTTGGGCGTGTCTTCGCTGAACGGGATCGGCGGGAACAGCAGCCAGCCGCCGTCCTGGCGGATCAGCTGCTGCACGTAGTCGCTGCGGTAGTCGGCCTGGAACGGCAGCTGGCCGCCGAACTCCTGCTCGGTGTAGCGCTTGAACACCGGGAAATACAGCGAGCCCTGGTAACTGACCACCAGCGGTTTGTCGTTGGCGATCAGCTCGCCGCCGAGGGTGAGGATGAACAGGCCGACGAACAGCCACAGCGACCACCAGCCACGGCGGTTTTTCTTGAAGCGGTCGAAGCGCCGGCGCGCCAGCGGGGAGAGCTTGAGCATCAGGCGTTCCTCGCGGCGAAGTCGATTCGTGGGTCGACCAGGGTGTAGCAGAGGTCTCCGATGAGTTTTATCAGCAGGCCGAACAGGGTGAAGATGAACAGCGAGCCGAACACCACCGGATAGTCCCGCGACACCGCCGCCTCGTAGCTCATGCGGCCGAGGCCGTCGAGGGAGAAGATCACCTCGATCAAGAGGGACCCTGCGAAGAACACGCTGATAAAGGCCTGGGGAATGCCCGAGACCACCAGCAGCATGGCGTTGCGGAACACATGGCCGTAGAGCACCCGGCGTTCGCTCAGGCCCTTGGCCCGGGCGGTGACCACGTACTGGCGGGTGATTTCGTTGAGGAACGAGTTCTTGGTGAGGATGGTCAGGGTGGCGAAGCCGCCGATCACCAGGGAAGTCACCGGCAGCACCAGGTGCCAGAAGTAGTCGGCGATCTTGCCAATGGTACTCAGTTGCTCGAAGTTCTCCGAGACCAGCCCGCGCACCGGGAACCAGTTCAGCGAAGTGCCGCCGGCGAACAGCACGATCAGGAACATGGCGAACAGGAAGGCCGGCATGGCGTAGCCGATGATGATCGCGGTGCTGCTCCAGATATCGAAATGGCTGCCGTGGTGCACCGCCTTGCGAATCCCCAGGGGGATCGACACCAGGTAGGTGATCAGGGTCGCCCAGAGCCCGAGGGAGATGGTCACCGGCATCTTTTGCAGGATCAGCTCGGTGACCGTGGCGCCGCGGAAGAAGCTCTTGCCGAAGTCCAGCTGCGCGTAGCTCTTGAGCATCAGCCACAGGCGCTCGTGGGCCGGCTTGTCGAAGCCGTACTGTTTCTCGATGTCCTTGATCAGCTGCGGGTCGAGGCCACGGCTGGCTCGCGAGTTACCGCTGATGCCGTCGCTGGAGCCGCCGAGGTTGCCGCCGCCACCTATGCCTTGCAGGCGGGCGATGGCCTGTTCCACCGGGCCGCCGGGGGCGGCCTGGACGATGGCGAAGTTGACCAGCAGGATGATCAGCAGGGTGGGGATGATCAGCAGCAGGCGCCGCAGGATATACGCCAGCATCAGTGCGGCCCTCCAGGCTGGCCGCGCTGGATGCGCTCGGCCGCCATTTGCTCGTTGGTCAGGGGCGTGCGGCTCATTTCCCACCAGCTTTCGATGGCTTCGTCATTGCTGGCGGGAATGGCCGGCATGCCGAAGCGGTTCCACCATACAGTGGACGTGCCTGGCGGGTAGTAGTTGGGGATCCAGTAGTAATTCCATTGCAGCACCCGGTCCAGGGCGTGGGCATAGCGCAACATCTGCGGCTGGGTGGTGGCCTTGACCAGGCCGGTGATCAGGCTGTCCACCGCCGGGTTCTTCAGCACCATCAGGTTGCTCGAGCCGGGGTCGTTGGCCGCCGCCGAACCGAAGTAGTTGTACAGCTCCAGCCCCGGCGAGGTGGTCACCGGGTAGCCAGTGACGATCATGTCGTAGTCGCGGGCCATCAGCCGGTTGACGTACTGCGAGGCGTCGATGCGGCGGATTTCCAGGGTGATGCCGATCTGCGCCAGGTTGCGCTTGTAGGGAAGCAGCAGGCGCTCGATGCCGCTCTGGCTGTTGAGGAAGGTGAAGCGCAGTGGCTCGCCGTCGGCGTTGACCAGCGTGTCGCCGTCGGGTTTCCAGCCGGCCGCTTCGAGCAGGGCCAGGGCTTGCAGTTGCTTGTCGCGGATCAGGCCGCTGCCGTCGGTTTTCGGCGCCTCGAAGACCTGGGTGAAGACTTCGTCGAGAATCTGCCCGCGCAGCGGTTCGAGGATCTTCAGTTCTTCGGCATCCGGTAGCGCCCGCGCGGCCAGGGCGCTGTTGGAGAAGAAGCTCTGCTGGCGGATGTACAGGTCGCGCATCATCTGCCGATTGCTCCACTCGAAGTCCCAGAGCATGGCCAGGGCCTGGCGCACGCGGCGGTCCTGGAACATCGGCTTTTGCAGGTTGAACACGAAGCCCTGGGCCGGTTGCGGCGCTTCCTTGGCCAGGTGGGCCTTTTGCAGGCGCCCGTCGTCCAGGGCCGGGCCGTCGTAGCCGATGGAGAAGCCGGTGGCGGAGAACTCGCGGTTGTAGTCGTAGGCGCCGCCGCGCAGCACCTGGCGGGCGACGTCGGTGTCGCCGAAGTACTCGATGCTGAAGCGGTCGAAGTTGTACAGGCCGCGGCTGACCGGCAGGTCCTTGCCCCACCAGTCGGCATCGCGGGTGAAGGTAATGCTGTTGCCGTTGTCGACCTTGCTCACCTTGTACGGGCCGCTGCCCAGGGGCGCTTCGTAACCACCGCCGCCGGCGAAGTCGCGACTCTTCCACCAGTGCTCGGGGAGCACCGGCAGGGCCGCGATATCCAGGGGCAGGGTGCGGTTTTCATTGCTCTTGAAGTCGAAGCGGATCACCCGCGGCGATTCGACTTCGACGTCCTTGACGTCGGCGAACTGGGTGCGATAACGCAGGCTGCCCTGGGTCATCAGCAGGTTATAGGTGTAGCGCACGTCTTCGGCGGTGATCGGCTTGCCATCGGCGAAGCGCGCCTTGGGGTTGAGGTAGAAGCGCAGCCACAGGCCGTCGTCGGCACGCTCCATTTTCTCCGCCACCAGGCCGTAGACGGTGTAGGGCTCGTCCAGCGAGCGCTGGGCCAGCGGCGAATAGATGTAGCCGTCGAGTTGCGAGACGCCGATGCCTTTGTCGATGTAGGGCAGCACATGGTCGAAGCGACCGATCTCGATGGCCGAGCGGCGCATGCTCCCGCCTTTGGGTGCCCGTGGGTTGGTGTAGGCGAAGTGGCTGAAGCCGGCGGGGTACTTGGCCGGTTCGCCATAGACGGTCAAGGCGTGTTGCGGCGCGGCGTCGGCACTCGCGGTCCCCAGCAACAGGGCCAGGGCGGTGAAGATCATGGAGGGGAAAAGCAGGCGCATTGTCAGCCTTAAGAGCCGGGTGATCGATGATCACGATTTGTACGCTACCGGCGCGCTGCTGACCAGCGCGGGCGGTGGCTTAAACACAACGGCCCACCAAGGGGCGGGCCGTCGTTCACGCAAATCGCGACAGGATCAGTCCTGGCGGCTGGTCACTTCCAGCAGGTGATAACCGAACTGGGTTTTCACCGGGCCTTGCACGACGTTGACCGGGGCGCTGAACACCACGGTGTCGAACTCCTTGACCATCTGGCCCGGGCCGAAGGAACCGAGGTTGCCGCCGTCACGGCTGGATGGGCAGGTGGAGTTCTTCTTGGCGACTTCGGCGAAGTCGGCGCCGGCTTCGATCTCGGCTTTCAGTTCGTTGCATTTGGCTTCGCTGGCAACGAGGATGTGACGGGCAGTGGCTTTGGCCATGGGGAGTTGCTCCTTTCAAGAAAGTGGTGAGCCTACCGGATTGTGTAGCCTATTTCTCGTCAAAGTTCCGTCAAAGCATTGCGGCAGGGGATGGCCGGTCGAGGTGCTTATCTGTAGGAGCGAGGCTTGCCCGCGATACAGGCGACGCGGTGGGTCAGGTACACCGTATCATCCTTCATCGCGGGCAAGGACTGGGCGTCCCCCCTGCTCCTACAGGGGCGGAATCAGGCGGAAGCCGGAATGTTTTGCCGAGCGTTGCGCAGTTGCCGGGCAGCTTTGCGCAGCAGTTGCTCGGTGGCATCCCAGCCCAGGCAACCGTCTGTCACCGAAACCCCGTAGCGCAGCGTCGGGCTCAGGGGCTGGCAACCCTCGAACAGGTGGCTTTCCAGCATCACCCCGACCAGGGACGAATCGCCCTGCAGGCGCTGCTCCAATACCTCGTCGAACACCGCCGGTTGGCGCAACGGGTCCTTGCCGCTGTTGGCATGGCTGCAATCGACCATGATCCGCGCCGGGATCTTCAGCTTCTGCAGGTCGTGCCGGATCTGGGCCACGCTCTGGCGATCGTAGTTCGGGCCGCGATGGCCGCCGCGCAGCACCAGGTGGGTGTCGGGGTTGCCCGGGGTCTGGATCACTGCCGGATGGCCCTGGCTGTCGACGCCGAAGTGGCGGTGCGGGTGGGCCGCCGAGCGCATGGCATCGCAGGCGATGCCGACGCCGCCGTCGGTGCCGTTCTTGAAGCCCACGGGCATGCCCAGGCCGCTGGCCATTTCACGGTGGATCTGCGATTCGGTGGTGCGCGCGCCAATGGCGACCCAGCTCAGCAGGTCGTCGAAGTAGCCGGCGGCCATGGGTTGCAGCAATTCGGTGGCGATCGGCAGGCCCAGGCGGAGCATTTCGCGCATCAGCTCACGGGACAGGGTCAGGCCACCGGCCATGTCGTCGCTGCCGTCCAGGCGCGGGTCGTAGGCCAGGCCTTTCCAGCCGACGGTGGTGCGGGGTTTTTCGACGTAGGCGCGCATCACCAGCAGCAGCTCGTCGCTGACCTCGGCGGCCAGGCTGGCCAGGTTGCTGGCGTATTCCAGGGCGGACTGGGGATCGTGGATCGAGCAGGGGCCGACGACGACCAGCAAACGGGAGTCTTCACCATTGAGGATGGCGCGCACCGCCTGGCGATGGGCGGCGACTTGCTGGCTGAGGGCCGGGCTGAGCGGCAGTTGCTGCTTGAGCTGCAGCGAGCTGGGCAGGCGCTGGGTCAGGGTTTCGTTGGCGCAGTTGCGGGTGGACAGCGGCAGAGCGGATACGGACGAGTTCATATTCAAGGCTTCCTGGGCAGGCGGCGGGTGGTGTCCCGCGCGCGGCCCTACTGGGGTGTTCGACAATTGGCCGGATTGGCTGTGCAGGTGTGTTTGCCACCAGTAGGTGACCGATCGGAGGCGGCAGGCTGTCCCGAACGGAGGCTGCTAAATCGCCAGGCGGAGCAAGTGTCGTAACGGTAATAGGTGCTGTAGTTCATGGTTTGAATCCTCGGTAAGTTCGATGTGTCGCTTGAAAGTCGTGGTTAAAAATCTTCGGCCCAGAAAAACAAAACCCCCGGTCGGGAGGCCGACCGGGGGTGAGATTTTCTCTGGTAGGCGACCCGTTCAAGTGGGCGCCGTTTGGGTATCAGGCGCGCCAGTGGCTAAACCAATACCCAAAATAAAAGCTCGCTGGAGCGCAGGCGTTTTTCACCCAGGCAGCCGCACCGGCGCGCGAGGCGCTGGCAGTGTGACGATGCATGGAAAGGGTGAGGGAAGACATGCTGTTTCTCCGTGAAGTGGGCCGAGCTTACTAGAGGCCGGGGGCGCGGTTCAATCAGAAAATCCTATTGTCTTGCCAGTCAGTGTCTATGAGTTAAGCGCTTTGAGGTTTTATGACACACTCGCCACGCCCTCATTTGTGCTCATTCAGGATGAATCATGACCACGCTGACCCTTGCTGCCGCCCAATCGATTTCCATCGCTGGAGACCTGCCGGGCAATATCGCCCGGCACCAGGCCTTTATCCGCGCCGCGGCGCAGCAGGGCGTGCAGTTGCTGGTGTTTCCCGAGCTGTCCCTGACCGGTTACGAACCCACACTGGCGGCCGAGCTGGCGTTATTGCCGCAGAGCCCGCTGTTGCAGCCGTTGCGCGACCTGGCGCGGGAGCTGGGGGTGACGGCGGTGGTGGGCATGCCCATCCGCCTGTCGGCCGAAGGGCCGCTGTTGATCGGCGCCCTGGTGCTGGCCGCCGACGGTTCGCTGGCGGTGTACAGCAAGCAGCATCTGCATGCTGGCGAGGAGTTGGTATTTAGCCCCGGCACGGGTGGCGCGAACCTGAGGTTCGCCGAGGATCAAGTCGCCCTGGCGGTGTGCGCCGATTTCTCCCAGGCCAGCCACGCGCGTGCGGCGGCGCAGTCCGGTGCCGGCATTTATGCCGCCGGGGTGCTGATCGGCGAAAAAGGCTACGCCGTGGACACTGCCTTGTTGCAGGGCTATGCCGTGGAGCACGCCATGCTGGTGCTGATGGCCAACCACGGCGGGCCGACCGGAGGCTGGGTGTCGGCGGGGCGCAGCGCGATCTGGGGCCCGGACGGCGGGCTGATCGTGACTGCGGCCGGCACTGGCGATGAGTTGTTGATCGCCCGGCGCACCGACGGTCACTGGAGCGGTCAGCAGTTGAGGGTCGAAGTGCCTTGAACGGTTTCCAACTGCGCCCGGCCAACACTCCGGAGGATCTGGTTTTCGCCCGCGACCTGACCCGCAGCACAATGCTGGGTTATTACATTCGTCACGATCTGTTGTGGCTGGACGAAGCCTTCGATGTGGCCTGGGCCGGGCGGAAGAACCTGCTGATCTGCCAGGGCGCCAGGGTGCTGGGGTTCGTCAGCCTGAGTCGCGATTCCAGGGCTTTGTATATTCGCGAGTTGCATGTGCTCGAGGCGTTTCGCGGGCAAGGTGCCGGGGCCTGGACCCTCGGACAGTTGCTGGCGATGGCGCGCGGCGAACGACGCGGGCTGCTACGGTTGACGGTGTTCAAGGACAATCCGGCGCAGGCGCTCTATGGGCGCATGGGGCTGAAGGTGGTCGGGGAAGACGAGTGTTTTCTACGGATGGAGCGAAGCAGCGCCGCGGATGCATAGCCGCCGGTTTCTGTGCGGGGCGGTGGTCGTCCCGAGCAGCATGGTGACAGTCGAGGGTCAGGCGGGTTCCTGGTCGGGGCCCTCGGGCTCGGCGAGGATGATGCCGTCTTTCATGCCCAGCAATACGGCCACCTTGTGCGCCTCTCCGCGTCGTCCTTTCTTGCGGCCGGCCAATACCTGGTAGGTGGTGGCTGGATCGACCCCGTGTTCACGGGCGAACTGTTGAACCGATTTACCTTGATGTTCAAGCCAGGCCTTGGCTTGTGCGGCAGTGCGGATACCGGGCATAGTTCAAAACCGTTCAAATTTGTTCAATGCTTGAAGGGTGTAACACCCCTAGGGGTGCATAAAAAAGGATCATACATCCAAATGAGTGGAATCGGTTCGCGGTTAAGACAGGAAAGGGAACGCCTGGGGTTGTCGCAGAAAAAATTTGGTGAAGTTGGCGGCGTGGAAGCCAATGCCCAAGGCAGATATGAAAGTGGAGACCGGGTACCCAAGGCGGATTACTTGTCCCGGGTGGCGGCAAAAGGGGTCGATGTCCTTTATATATTGACCGGCAGGCGGACCCCGACCAGCGCTGAGAATCTCAGCCAGAGCGAGGAGAAAATCCTCGTCAGTTATCGGGCCTTGTACAAGGAAGATCAGGACGCGATCCGGCACCTGACCCATACCCTTGCCGAGCTTTCGGTTTGCAGCCTGATGAAAAGAAAGGCGGATGCCCGAGAGCCTTAGGGCAGGGCGTTCGCAGCGCATTAACCATCCACCGGATACCCCTGGTGAGCAGGTGCTTTTTATATGGCGCTTGTCATTAGGTCAGCACGCTGCTTTTTTGCTAAGGTGTCCGGCAACCTATAAGACCAAATCGCGAGGTGTCTGCTTGATTAGGGTGCTAGTAGTCGATGACCATGATCTCGTTCGTACAGGTATTACACGAATGCTGGCTGACATCGATGGCCTGCAAGTGGTCGGTCAGGCCGAGTCAGGGGAGGAATCCCTGATCAAGGCCCGAGAATTGAAACCCGATGTGGTCCTCATGGACGTCAAGATGCCCGGGATCGGCGGTCTTGAAGCCACGCGCAAATTGTTGCGCAGTCACCCGGATATCAAAGTCGTGGCCGTCACTGTGTGTGAAGAAGATCCGTTCCCGACCCGCTTGCTGCAAGCGGGCGCGGCGGGTTACCTGACCAAGGGCGCGGGCCTCAATGAAATGGTGCAGGCCATCCGTCTGGTGTTTGCCGGCCAGCGTTACATCAGCCCGCAGATTGCCCAGCAACTGGTGTTCAAGTCATTCCAGCCGTCCAGTGAATCGCCGTTCGACGCCTTGTCGGAACGCGAGATCCAGATTGCGCTGATGATTGTCGGCTGCCAGAAAGTGCAGATCATCTCCGACAAGCTGTGCCTGTCTCCGAAAACCGTGAATACCTACCGTTACCGTATCTGCGAGAAGCTCTCGATCAGCAGTGATGTCGAACTGACGTTGCTGGCGGTTCGCCACGGCATGGTCGATGCCAGCGCCTGACAATGACCGACCCGTTTGATCCCAGTGCTTTTCTTTCCACCTGCAGTGGCCGTCCTGGCGTGTATCGCATGTTCGACAGCGATGCGCGCCTGCTCTACGTCGGTAAAGCCAAGAACCTGAAGAGCCGCCTGGCCAGCTACTTCCGCAAGACCGGCCTGGCACCGAAGACTGCTGCCCTGGTGGGGCGTATCGCGCAGATCGAAACCACCATTACTGCCAACGAAACCGAAGCCCTGCTGCTCGAGCAGACGCTGATCAAGGAATGGCGACCGCCGTACAACATCCTGTTGCGCGACGATAAGTCCTATCCCTATGTGTTTCTGTCGGACGGCGAGTTTCCGCGTTTCAGCATCCATCGCGGGGCGAAAAAGCAGAAGGGCAAGTACTTCGGCCCGTACCCCAGCGCCGGGGCCATTCGCGAGAGCCTGAGCCTGCTGCAAAAGACCTTCATGGTTCGCCAGTGCGAGGACAGCTACTACAAGAACCGCACCCGGCCGTGCCTGCAGTATCAGATCAAGCGCTGCAAGGCACCGTGCGTCGGCCTGGTGGAGTCCGAGGTGTACGCCGAAGATGTGCGTCACTCGGTGATGTTCCTCGAAGGGCGTAGCAATGCTCTGACCGATGAACTGTCGGCTGGTATGGAGCAGGCGGCCAGTACCCTGGACTTCGAGAAGGCCGCCGAGCTGCGCGACCAGATCTCCCTGCTGCGGCGGGTGCAGGACCAACAGAGCATGGAAGGCGGCAGCGGCGACGTCGACGTGGTGGCGGCCTTCGTCAACCCGGGCGGCGCCTGCGTGCACCTGATCAGCGTGCGTGGCGGCCGTGTGCTGGGCAGCAAGAACTTCTTTCCCCAGGTGGGTATCGAGGAGGACGTGGCCGAGGTCATGTCGGCGTTCCTCGGCCAGTACTTTCTCAGCAGCCCCGAGCGCGACCTGCCGAGCGAGCTGATCGTCAACGTGGTCCATGAAGATTTCCCGACCCTGATCACCGCGATCCAGGCCTTGCGCGGCCGCGAGCTGAGCATCAGCCACCGGGTGCGCGGCACGCGAGCGCGCTGGCAGCAACTGGCGGTGACCAACGCCGAGCAGGCTCTGAGCGCGCGCCTGGCCAATCGACAGCATGTAGCGGCACGTTTCGAAGCCCTGGCCGAAGTACTGAACCTGGACGAACCGCCGCAACGCCTGGAGTGCTACGACATCAGTCACTCCAGCGGCGAGGCGACCGTGGCGTCTTGCGTGGTGTTCGGCCCGGAGGGGCCGCTGAAGTCCGATTACCGGCGCTACAACATCGAAGGCGTCACCGCCGGCGACGACTATGCGGCGATGCACCAGGCCCTGACCCGGCGCTTCAGCAAACTCAAGGACGGCGAGGGCAAGCTGCCGGACATCCTGTTGGTGGACGGCGGCAAGGGCCAACTGTCCATGGCCCGCGACGTGCTCAACGAGCTGGCGGTACCCGACCTGATCCTGTTGGGGGT
Source organism: Pseudomonas sp. GW460-12-10-14-TSB1 (assembly GCF_017349775.1). Lineage (NCBI taxonomy): Bacteria > Pseudomonadati > Pseudomonadota > Gammaproteobacteria > Pseudomonadales > Pseudomonadaceae > Pseudomonas > Pseudomonas sp. GW460-12-10-14-TSB1. The sequence continues at coordinate 12,897 of NZ_JACNAC010000075.1, read as the reverse complement.
GGCCAAGGGCGCGACGCGCAAGGCCGGTTTCGAGACCCTCTACCTCAATGATGCGGCCCATGAGTTCACCCTCAAGGGTGACTCACCGGCGCTGCACCTGATCCAGCAGATCCGCGACGAGGCCCACCGTTTCGCGATCACCGGCCACCGCGCACGCCGCGGCAAGACCCGCCGCACCTCGACCCTCGAAGGCGTGGCCGGCGTCGGCCCCAAACGCCGTCGCGACCTGCTGAAGCATTTTGGCGGATTGCAGGAGTTGTCTCGCGCAAGTATCGAGGAGATCGCCAAGGCACCGGGGATCAGTAAAAAGCTCGCTGAACTGATTTATGCGAACTTGCATAGTGAGTAGGGGAGAACTCAGGGCCTGAAAGGGTCAGGCTCGCCCTCGCATTTCTTCAAGCGAGCAATAATGTCAGGAGCAGTTTTAGTGGTGTCGACCCGGCCTGCTGCATCAAGGTGGATGTCTATCGTTGCCCAGCGCTTCGGTGTGATGTCGATGCATTGTTGAAAACCTTTGTCCGTCCACCAAAAGAACATCATAAAGAAGTCCTCGTCAGGAAATATGTAGCCGGACTCAATGGCAGAGCCCCCATGCTTAATGTCGCCTCTATGGATTCTGTCCTGAGTGTTCCAGACATATCGGAACTCTTCCTTGCTATCCGGGGAAAAGTCGACCAATACAACCGGGGAGGCAAAATGCCAAAGTGCTATAGGGAGGATGACAAGAGTCAGAAGTAGCCAGCGGCCATGTCGGACCTTATGTTTCTTTGCAGACATGTACCCGGGCCCCCTTTCTCCATTCTTGAAGCGGTACTGCAAGAACTTCGTCCATGATCATCTTTGCCGTGACGCCTCCGTGGGGGTGTTGTCGATAGAGTTTAATGCCAATACTAATGGATGTTCGGTTTCATTAGACCACTACAGTTCGACCAGATGTCGTAGAAGTAATCGTAGTCACCCTGTTTGTGCCAAATTCCCCCGATGGACCTGCGAATAATAGGCTTGTGGTCCCACGGTCGATTTTGACCTACTCGTTCTGTCCAGATAGCTAAGGCTTTCGCTCTCTTCCCCAGCGCTAAGCTGTAGAAGTCAGGGCTTTGACCAATACGAAGATAGAAAGGAAGCTCCTTATATTTCTTTGTCTCAGCAGTTGGGCTAAAGCTGTTGAGGTCCTTCATTTGCCGCACAGACGCGCTATTGATATTGGCGTTCATTTCACCCGCGATGTAGCTCGCCAGTTCCTCCATGCGGTCTGGGTCGGTACAGACCTTCTCCTCTGGCTGCTCTTCAGGCGCCTTAGAGGCCGTATTGGGATCAACCAAGGCATTTGCAGCGGTGGCCTTCTCGGTCAGTCTCGGGTCGGCCAGCAAGGTCGCCATCTTTTCATCGTCTACCGAGCCGTCTGGGCGACACACGCCGAGGGCTGCGAAGTTAATGATTGCCGCGCCAGGAGTGGGCCCAAAGACAAAGCCACCGAAGGTGTCACCCGACCCGGTGATGATCGTCCCGCCGTGACTGGTAGGGCTCCCCAGGTGGGCCATAGGGCGACCATTCAGGAGGATCGAGGGAAACCCCGTGGTGATGACCGCGCCACAACCGCACCGACTCGGGCTGCTCCCATGGAGTTGATGTTGATGTCGCCAGAAGCGCAAGCAATCGGAGTGGTGCCGTGACCGGGAAGAGGGCAGACGTGTTTGTCGCCCAGGCGAGCAGAAGAGAGCATTTTATCGTCCCTGCGTTGACTGATCCGCGAGGCTCTTTGTAGAGCCCCGCAAACCTAGCAAGCGGTGATGGGCAAGGCTTTAGGACGATTCTGAACTTGGATGGGGTCTAGCGAGGGCTGAGAGTCTGGCTGGAAAATCTGCATGGCCACCGCGCTACGTCTACATACGACGGTTCCAGCAGGCTTGCGAACTGAGCCTGGTACTGCGCGCGCAGGCCCCAGAAAGTTGCGCTTTCAAGGGACTCAAAGTGTTGGAACAGTGTTAGACACGCTGTGCGAGAAGCCCGTAGAATGGCCGTGCCTACCTCATCTGCTGTCTTTTTCGAGTAGATTGCCAACTCACCTCGTAGCCAGTTGTGCCGATGAATATCCCTAATCTGATCACCGTTCTACGCGTTCTGCTCATCCCGATCTTCATTTTGCTGTTTTACCTGCCTTATAGCTGGAGCTACATGGCCGCCAGTTCCGTCTTCGCGTTCGCCGCGGCCACCGACTGGCTCGATGGCTACCTGGCGCGGCGTCTGGAGCAAAGCACGCCGTTCGGGGCTTTCCTCGATCCGGTGGCCGACAAGTTGATGGTGGCGGTGGCCCTGGTGCTGTTGGTGCAAGAGCACGGCAACCTGTGGCTGACCCTGCCGGCGGCGGTGATCATCGGACGCGAAATCGTCGTTTCCGCCCTTCGCGAGTGGATGGCCGAACTGGGCGCCCGCGCGCAAGTGGCGGTGTCCAACATGGGCAAATGGAAAACCGCCGCGCAGATGCTGGCGCTGGTGATCCTGCTGGCCAACCCGCCGGCCTTCACTTTCTGGGTGTTGCTGGGTTATGCCTTGTTGCTGATCGCCGGAGGGCTGACCCTGTGGTCCATGCTGCAGTACCTGCGCGCCGCCTGGCCGCATCTGAAGACCGATGTGGAAAAGAAATAAAACTTTTTTGAATCAAGGGGTTGACGCAGTTTCGAATTTCTATAGAATGCACACCACCAAGACGCGGGAATAGCTCAGTTGGTAGAGCACGACCTTGCCAAGGTCGGGGTCGCGAGTTCGAGTCTCGTTTCCCGCTCCAAGATTCAGAAAAAAGCCACTCAATGAGTGGCTTTTTTTTTGCCCGGGATTTGTGTCCTGCAGCGAAACAGCAATGCTACAGGGCGCTCGCGGCATCCGCTCAACCATGTCTTGGCCCTCGATTGTTGTTGCTGACCGGTGTTCGTACAGGCGAACAGGGCCTGGCCAGAGGTCGTGAAGCAACTCCAAATAGAGAGGCGCAAACCCGAAAAGCAGGCTCATGCGTTACTGTTTGGTCGTAGAGCTCAAAGGTGGCTTTCGGGTTTTTCCGATAGGTTCTGTTTGGTGGCATCCCTAACCTTGGATGCATGAAATACAAACAGTTTCTTCAACCACTGGACAAAAACTTTTCCTCGCCCAAGGCGGTTGGCAAGCTCCTTCTGCTTTTGGCCTGGGTACTCCTGTTGTGCCTGTTCTGCGGCCTCTGTTTCTATTGGCTGTCCAGTTTCAATAACGAGGTTTCCAAGCATCGTCGAGTGATGAACGATGAGGTTTTCAACGTTCAAGAGTCGTTGTTTCAGCGTGAGGCGCTGTTGCTGCACTTCAGCCGCTCAGTTCATTTGAATTCGCCAGACGTGGTGTCTCCCCCCGAAGCCCTGAAGGTTCCCCTGGGCCAGGACCAACGCAAGAGAATCCTGCTGGGCAACTATGACTCCCCCTGGAGCCTGACCCTGTCCGGACGCGATATCCGCGAGCTGGAAGAGTTTCAGCTCGGTCTCGTGTACGTAGCCAGCAATGCGGAGCACACCATCAGCCGCATCTACGATCGCAGCTTCGATCATTACGTGCTGCCGAACAATGTGCTCAATGCGCTGGCTACGACGACGATGGCAAGCCATCAGCAGTTCATCTGGTTGAACGATCCTAATGATCCGCTCACGCGAATCTACATCTTTCGACGCATTTCCAACGGGAAGGATGCTGGCTGGCTGGGGCTGGAAATGGTCGGCAAAGAGCTGGCGGCGGGGCTCACCAGTCAAGGTTCGGATGGTTACCTGTTGCTGAACAAGGCGCGCCGGCAAGTGTTGAGCAGCGAGCCTGACAATGACGTGAGCGGCTATTTTTCCAGGGTCTGGTCCAAGGACGGTTTCGGCTTTACTGGCCGCGGCCTGAACCTCGGTTATCTGTCGCTGACCAAAAGCATCGGCGGTTCGAAGTGGGTGTTGATCTACTACGTGCCATTCAAGGCGCTGTTGACGCCGCTGTGGCGGGACTCCGTGTTGGCCCTGTTGGTATTCGGCCTGATGGCCATGGGCGTTCAGCGTTTGGTGCTGCGGATCAATCGGCGGTTGGTCAACCCGGCTCTGCACCGCTTGGAAGCCTTGATCGAAAGTGAAGAGTTCAGTCGTACGGTCATCGACACGGCTCCGGTAGCCCTGTGTGTGTTGCGGCGTCTTGATGGCCAGGTGGTATTGGAAAATCGTCTGTGCGTGCAATGGCTAGGTGGCGATGCGCAGCGCATTGCTCTGGATCTGGACTGGATACGACGCGCGTTCGACGACAATTCACCCGTCTGCGAAGAGTTGGAGACTTCCAGTGGCCATCATTTGCACTTGAGCTCGGTGCCTACCCGCTACAAGGGGGAGGACGTGCTGTTCTGTGCCTTCAGCGACATCAGTGCGCGCAAACAGATGGAGCTGGCATTGGCTCGGGCCAAGCAGCATTCCGATGCTACCAACGAAGCTAAAAGCGTCTTTCTCGCAACCATCAGCCACGAAATTCGCACGCCTCTTTATGGGTTGCTCGGCACGCTGGAGTTGCTTGGCTTGACGAAGCTCGAACCGCAGCAGACGAACTATCTTGATGCCATGCAGCGCTCGGCGTCGACCTTGGGCCACTTGATCAACGATGTACTGGATGTCTCCAAGATCGAAGCGGGCCAGTTGGTGCTCGAGCCCGATGACTTCAACCCCTGCGAACTGGTGCAGGAGTTGATCCAGGTGTTTTCCGCGGCAGCACAACGCAAGGGATTGATCCTGCAAGCGTTCTGCGACCCGAAACTGCCGACGATGATGCGCGGGGATGTAGCGCGGATCCGGCAGATTCTCAGCAATCTGCTGGGCAATGCCTTGAAGTTCACGGACTCCGGTCGCGTGGTGTTGCGCGTCAGGATCGAAAGTCGCGATTGCGAACGGTTGAACCTGCTTTGGCAAGTGACCGACACCGGCTGCGGCATTCGCGTGGAAGAACAAAGTCGCCTGTTCGAACCCTTCTATCAGGCTGGAGACCGTCAGAGCCGAGCCGGCGGTACCGGGTTGGGCTTGTCTATTTGTCAGCGTCTGGCCGAGTTGATGAATGGCGATATCCGTCTGGTCAGTGCCTACGGGCTGGGTAGCAGTTTCACCTTGTCCTTGCCGCTGGAGCAGGGGCGCCCGGAGAGCATGGGCGAGCAGGGCATCCGCCTGGCATCGTTACCGGTTTTCGTCAGCTCGCCTCTGCAGGAAGCGGCAGAGAACGTATGCGGTTGGTTGAACCGTTGGGGGGCGTCCGCGCAGATCCTCAACAGTACCGAGTTGCAACTGCCGCCCAAGGCGACATTGGTGGAACTGATCGTCGAGAACGACGCCGCCAGACCGCTGCTGTTACCCAGCAGTTCGCGGGTACGGGCTTACCTTGGGGCACCAGGGCAACCCGTACTGACGGACACCGCCTGGGAGGTCAACCTCAACAATATTCACGCTATCGGCCAGGCGGTCAGCCTGGCTCAAGGCAGTAGCCGGACTCATGCCGAGGCCAGCGCCGAACCCTTTCGTCAATTGTTGCAACGAGTGTTAGTGATCGAAGACAACCCCATCAATCAGTTGGTGCTCAAGGAACAACTCGAAGTACTGGGCTGTGAGGTGACGCTGGCCAGCGACGGACGCGAAGCGCTGATGCAATGGGCATGCGGCACCTTCGATCTGGTGCTGACCGACATCAACATGCCTGGCATGGATGGCCACCAATTGGCGCGCCAAATGCGCCGTATCGGTTGCACCGTACCGATCGTGGGCGCGACCGCCAACACTGACCCAGAAGAGGCTGCGCGCTGTCTTGAGTCGGGCATGAACCTGTGTTTGACAAAGCCCGTGGATCTTCTGTCCCTGTTCAACAGTTTGAACGCATTAACGCCGGAGAAAATCGTATGTGCGCCATGAGTGTATTGATCGTCGAAGATCACCATTTTCAACGCGAATATCTGAAATCGCTATTCAAGGCTGAGGGCGTGCATCGCATCGAGATTGCCGCTGACGGACACGAAGCCCTGCAATGGCTGGACAAGCGAGACTTCGATCTGGTGCTCAGTGATCTGATGATGCCGGAGCTCGATGGCGTGCAGTTCATCCAGCAGTTGTCGTTGTCGAAGAGGCCACCTCGCCTGGCACTGATGAGCTCGTCCTCACGGCGCATGCTGGGAAGCGCCTGTACCGTGGCTGAAATGCTGGGAATCGAAGTGATCGATACGATTTCCAAGCCTGCCATGCCGGCCTCGATCAGGAGCCTGATCGAGAAGTGTGCCGCTCCTCAGCCGATCCCCAAAAGTGCGCCGGCTCCAGTGTTGGTATTCCATCGACAGCAGTTGGAAGAGGCCTTGGAGCAGGGGCAATTCAAAGCGTGGTTCCAGCCGAAGAAGGCGTTGCGAAGTGGCAAGATCGCTTCGGCCGAAGCGTTGGTGCGCTGGGAGCACCCGACCTTGGGTACTTTGTTGCCAGGGCAGTTTCTATCGCAGATGGTTGATGCCGGACTGGAAGAGGCATTGTTGTTCTGCATGATCGAACAGACCGTTGAGGCCCAGTTCAACTGGCAGAATGGTGGCTTTCGAGTTCCGGTTTCGATCAACCTGCCGACACACCTGTTGAATGACCCCACCTTGCCCGATCGGCTTCACGAATGTGTTCTACGCTTGAACGGCATGCCATCCAAGCTGTGTTTCGAACTGACCGAATGCAGCATGACTGAATTGCTCAGTCATTACATTGCCGGAGTATGTCGGTTGCGAATGAAAGGTTTCGGACTGGCCCAGGATGACTTCGGACAAGGGTTCAGTTCCTTTTACAACCTGGTCAAAACACCCTTTACCGAGTTGAAAATCGACCGGGCTCTGATCACCAACTGCGAACATGAAGAAAGTACCGCGGTAGCGCTCAAAAGTATTATTGCATTGGGGCGGCATTTGGGACTTGAAGTCGTCGCAGAGGGTGTTGAAAATCACGCGCAACTGGCGTTATTGCGCCAGTTCGAGTGTGACGCGGTACAGGGCTTTTTGATTTCCAAAGCCGTCTCGAAAGAATCGTTTTCGGCTTTGCTACAACAGGAGGGTCGATCATGAAACAGTCGATCCTCTAGGCTTCTCACTGGGTTGAATCAGCCGGATGGTTTATGGGAAACGATAATCTAATTAAAAATTTTGCCCGTACCTCCTTGCGATTGAACATGCTACTGATCGTAGCGGTTTCGCTGGCAATTCTGTTGTTCGCCATGACCTACTGGGCTGCGGCGCGTCTGGTCCAGGAGCAACTGTTCAAGATCGAATTTCACTTCTCGCGCTTGATGGGCAACATCCATGAGCAGGAAGAGTTCTTGCTGCGTGTTGCCAGGCATAGCGATGAGGTGACGCAAAAACGGGATCAGGCAGTCATTCCGTTTCAGTATCGCTTGCTCAAGGAAGCGCGCGACTCCTGGATCTACGAAGGACGCGAATTCTCCTTTTCCATGCCGTTCACTCTGGCTGTGCCCACTGAGATGGCTTCGCAGGGTGAAGATCAAGTTGCCGGTATTGGGAAGTTTGGGGTGCTGATTTCCAACTTGTACGGCTCGTACTGGAGCATTTCTTCTTATGCTGCGCCGCAAACGCTACTGCTGGATCTTGATAGCTCAATCAGCATCGGTGTTCCGGCAGCCACGGCCTCAAGGGAAAATGGACAGGTCGGTAAGAACGACTACCTGGAGCTGAGTGAAAACCTGAAAAAGCAAATTTTGAAGTTCCGCCCGGCACAATCGGATAATGCCGTGATGTGGGCGCCGGCCAATCATGTCCAGGGTGACGGGTCGTCTATCAAATTCATTACCTACATGTACACCGACACGCCACAAAACCTGTTGGCCCACGATCAATCGAAGCGTCAACTGGTCATCGCCTCGTTACTGGATCTGCGTTCAATTACCGACTCTTCTCGTCTCAGCGATTGGACGGTGTTCGACGCCATGGAGCTCATAACCCCCGATGGATTGCTGCTGACGGGCAAGATACCCAGCTTCGATGATGCTCAAGAAGGGTTGCAATTGACCAGTGCCGGGTTCCTGGTCAAGACCACCAGCAAAGACGGCTGGCGTGGTTACTATCACCTTGATTACCGAAGCTTCTTTCAATATGCCAAGTGGCAGTTACTGGTGTTGCTGGCTGTATGCCTGGCGTTTGTTGTCGTAGGTTATTTCTTGTTGCGCTGGTATGCCATGAGGGTGGTGGTACCGGCTCGCCGGGCTCATGACAGGGTTGTAGAGAGTGACTCGTTCAGCCGCGCGATCATTCAGAGCGCCCCAGTGGCGTTGTGCGTGCTGGCGCGCAAAGATCGCAAGGTGGTGATGGAAAACGAGCTGGCGCTGCAATGGCTGGGAGACACACAAACCATCAGTCAGCTTAGCCGCGGCTGGCCTTCCGTAGCCGAATCGGCTGGAGCCGTCGAGGACAAGCATCTATCGATCACAATCAACGACCGACAGCTGGAAGTCAGTTTTTTGCCGTCGCGCTATCAAGGCGAAGACGTGGTGCTTTGTGCATTCAGTGACATTAGTGCTTACAAGCTGGCGGAGCGAGCACTGGCTGAAGCCAAGCAATCGGCGGACGCCTCGAATGAGGCCAAGACTGTATTCCTGGCGACCATGAGCCATGAAATTCGCACACCGCTGTATGGTGTGCTCGGCACCCTGGAGCTCCTGACCCTGTCGCCGCTCAATGCCCTGCAACGTTCGCAAGTGCAAACCATGCAGCGTTCCTCCTCGATTCTATTGCAGGTGATCAGCGATATTCTGGACGTGTCGAAAATCGAAGCCGGGCAACTGGCAATCGAACACGTCGAGTTCAGTCCATTGGAAATGATTGAGGATGTCCTGCAGGCCTATTCGGCTGCTGCGGGCGCCAAAGGTCTGCACCTCTATGCCTGCGTGGAAGTCGAGCTACCGCGAAGAGTCAGAGGCGACGCAGCCAGAATCCGGCAGATACTCAACAATTTGCTTAGCAATGCCATCAAGTTCACCGATGTCGGACGAATCGCCTTGAGGGTCAAAAGCGAGCAGGTCAAGGGCGCGTGGCAGTTTCAGTGGCAGGTCACCGATACCGGCTGTGGCATTTCCAGCGAGCATCAGGTCCGCCTGTTCGAACCCTTCTATCAGGCACATAGCCAACAGCACACCGTCGGTGGTACCGGGCTTGGCCTGTCGATTTGCTGGCGCTTGACGCAACTGATGGGCGGCAACCTGGCGATCGTCAGTGACACAGGGCTGGGCAGCAGTTTCACCTTGAGCTTGCCGCTCACGGTTGTGCCTGGTGAACATCCGCTCCTGCCTGGATTCACCCTGAAGAACGAGGCCGTTGCGGTACGTGCTCCGATCAAGGAGTTGGCCATCAGCATCTGTAACTGGCTGTCGCATTTCGGCGCGCTGGCGGTAACCGGCAGCGAGGTATCCGATGACCGTTATCCTGGCGCGGTGCTTGTCGATGTGATCCCGGAACTTTTGCCAGAGCTGGAATGGAGTGGTGAGCGGGTATGTTGCTCGGAAGAGGGATTGATCAAGCCACAACGTACCTCCGACGGATATATCGTCAGTCTGCACAGCCTCAAGGGCTTGTTGCGGGCGGTGGCACTGGCCCAGGGCGAACCGCTGGCTGCGAGTGAAAGCTCCGAGGCGATACAGAGTTGGTGTCGGTTCAGTCTGCATGTGCTCGTAGCCGAAGATAACCCTATCAATCAGACTTTGCTCAAGGAGCAACTCCAGCAGTTGGGGTGCAGCGTAGCATTGGCATCCAATGGCGTAGAAGCTCTGCGACTTTGGGATCATGATGCTTTTGACGTAGTGCTGACTGACGTCAACATGCCGGAAATGAATGGGTATGAATTGACCACGGCGCTACGTCGAGCCGATGGCAACACTCCCATTGTCGGCGTGACCGCCAATGCGATGCGCGAGGAAGAGGAGCGCTGTATCGGCGTGGGCATGAACGCTTGTGTGGTCAAGCCGATGTCATTGCAAACCCTGCACAATGTGCTGTTGAAGCTCTGCGGACATCTGGATGGCGCAATACTGTCCGAGGAAGAGGCGTCGGAAGAGAAAAGTGTCATGCAAGTGTCCAGTCAATTGCGTGATGTATTCATTCAGACGTTCAAGGAAGACCTGGCCAAAACTCGCGCAGCCGTGCGGGACAAAGATGCCAAGGCAGTGGGCTCCATGTTGCACCGGATACGCGGTGGGTTGTCGGTGGTTCAGGCACAGGACCTGCTCGATCGCTGTGTGGCCATCGAAGCGCAACTGGATGCAGAGGGTTGGGTGGATGCAAGAAGGCGTGAAGTAGAGGACGTCCTCGAGCAGATCACGCAGGAGATGGAAAAGTTATGAAGGCTACGGAGAGCATCGGGAGCGGTTCGATCATTTCTTTTTCAAGGGCAGTCTTAGCATGAATAAAATAAAAGTGGTGCTGGCCGATGATCACCCCATTGTATTGGCAGGGGTGAAAGAAACTATCGAGAGTGACGGCCTGTATGACGTGGTGAGCGTAGCCAAGACGTCTGGCGAGTTGATGAGTGCCATCAACGAACATTCGCCGGATATCGTGATCACCGACTTCTATATGCCAGGGGATGAGCACTATGGCGATGGCATGCGCCTGATCAGCTATCTGGTGCGTCATTTTCCCCAGGTGCGTTTTCTGGTGCTGACCATGCTGAACAACCGTTCGATTCTGGGGAGTCTTTACGATTGCGGAGTGTCCGGCGTGCTGCAGAAAAGCATCAACCTTGATGAAATAAATGTGGCGCTGCGCACTATCTCCAAGGGCGGTATCTACAAAGGCAACTTCACTCTTGAGCCTGACAGTGTGATGGCCTCTACCTCGTCAGTCAGTGAGCGTATCGCGAGTATTTCAATCAAGGAGGCCGAAGTGCTGCGGCTGTTTTTGGCGGGCGAGCGGCTCAAGGATATCGCTACCAGTCTCCAGCGCAGTGCCAAGACCGTCAGTACTCAGAAGACTTCGGTCATGCGCAAATTATGTGTCCACTCCGACCAGGAGCTGTTCGCATTCTGTCAGGAGCATCAAGTCGTCTGAAAGACCCTTGATTCAGTTACTGGCTTACCTTCTTGCGCTCTATTTGTAGTGCTGCTGACCACCTTTGGTGGTCATGTCTCCAGCATTGATCCAATCGGATTCTTGCTTCTCGTATTTTGATTCCTTCCTCAATCGCTCGCGCCTCGACTCTGTTCGGATCGGCGCGTTTTAGGTTTTTCCCTAAATACCCCTCCAGGGGCGCTCCTTACCATTTGATCAATTCCAAGCATTGGCTTTGCCCATTGTGAAACGGCCCTGAGAGAACGCTGTTCCCAAAGACCGGTATTGGAAGGAGGTACGACAGTACGAAACCGCCATTGAATAGCCGTTTCGCTCTGTGCAGGACTTGAATTGAATGTTTAACGGAGTGGTTATGTTACCGATCAAGATCATCGCAAAAGACACTGGGCATCCTCTGGATGTCACGGGCAATAATCTGCTGACAATCAATCGGCCGGCGGTCATCAAGATGTCCACGGCAGCAGAGGATATTCAGTCGGTCAGTCGTGAAGGCGAACGTCTTGTTATCAAGCTCAAGAGTGGTGAGACCCTCTCCATCGATGGCTTCTTCGATGTGGTCGATGGCGTAAAAAGCGATCTGGTGTTTGAAGATCCCAACACCGGCGAGTTGCTGATCGCCGATTACTCGGTCCCTTGGACTGGCGTGTCACTGGTGCCGCTTGAGTCGATCGACTCGCTGCTGGCCGTGGCTGAAGTCGAGTCCACGGGTTGGCTGGCGCCCTTGCTGGGCCTGGCCGCCGTGGGCGGCGCGGTGGCGATTACCAGCCATCACGGCGGTGGCGGTGGCGGTGGCGGTAGCAGTTCCGATGCGGCGAGTGCCGATCAGGGGCTGACCACACCGTCGACGCCGAGCGTACTGTTCAACAACATGCATGGCCTGACCGGCAAGGCTGATGCCGGGGCGACCATTTCCCTGACCCTGGCCGACGGTTCCGTCGTCACGACGGTGGCCGATGATACCGGGCTCTGGCATTTCAATCCCAACCCGCTGGCCGATGGCGAGCAGGGCACGCTGCAAGCAAGCCTGAATGGCGTGCAAAGCGCCGCTATCGGCTCCGGCGTGGCCGATGTCACCGCGCCCGCCGAGCCGGTAGTGACCCAGAACAACCAGGATGTCCTGGCCGGTACTGCGGAGCCGGGCAGCACCATTACCGTCAGTCTTGCCGATGGCAGTACCGTCATTGCAACCGTGGGGGCAGACGGTCAGTGGAGTGTCACCCCGAACCCGCTGACCCCAGGCGTTAGCGGATCGATCGTCGTCACCGATGCCGCTGGTAACTCCAGTGCGAGCGTCGACACTGGAATCATCAATTCCACGCAACCATTACCTCCCACCGTTGACCAGAACAACGCCGATGGCCTGAGTGGCACGGGCGAACCAGGCAGCACCGTAGTGGTTGAACTGCCGGATGGCAGCACTGTGACCACCATTATCGATGCAGACGGCAACTGGGAGATCGTGCCGAATCCAGTACCAGAGGGCGAGCAGGGCTCGGTCACCGTCATCGATCCGGAGGGCAACGCCAGCGAGGCAGTAAACACCGGTACCAGCGACCAGACTCCACCGGCGGCGCCGACCATTGACCAGAACAATGCCAATGGCATCAGCGGCACCGGCGAACCAGGTAGCACCGTAGTGGTTGAACTGCCGGATGGCAGCACTGTGACCACCGTTATCGATGCAGACGGCAACTGGGAGATCGTGCCGAATCCAGTACCAGAGGGCGAGCAGGGCTCGGTCACTGTTACCGACCCAGCGGGCAACACCAGCGAGGCAGTAAACACCGGTACCAGCG
>NZ_JACNAC010000074.1:0-28930 GCF_017349775.1 Pseudomonas sp. GW460-12-10-14-TSB1 | reverse complement strand
AGGTCACGATTGCCGCTTGAGAAACTCATGCACGTTGTTGTGCTTGAAGTTCAGCTCGGCATCCAGCTCGCTCATCTCGAACGACAAGGCCAGCAGGCGCTGGGCCTGGAGTTCGGCGAAGTGCGCCTTGATGATCTCGAACAGTGCCTCGGCGACCTTGCGCCTGGTCGCCAGGTCGCGCCCGGCGCCGACCTGCAGGCGCATGTGGACGAAGGCGTAGTCGTGCTTGCCGTCGGCCATGCGCCAGGTGTCCAGGCGCACGCCGCGGCTGCGGATGCCGCCGAGCGGGAACACGCCGCTGGCCCCGAGGCAGTCGTGGACCTTCTCGAATAACCCCGGCAGGTCGGCGGCCTGCTCGATGTTGTCGGTGTATTCAGCGATGAAGTGCGGCATGTGATCCTCCTTGCGGGCGAACCTTCGGCGGCCAGCCCTGGAATTCAGGGCTGGGTTGGCGAGGCTGGCGCGGCGTCTAGAGTGGAAAAATGGCGTTGATCTGGCCGGTGCCGGAGCTGCCGAAAGGCGCGGTGACGATCTCTGCCGGCCGGTTGTATTCGGGGCCGCCGAGCAGGCCCAGGAGCATGGCGGTGTCGTGCATCCGGCCTTCGCCGAAGCAGTGCTCGGCGTAGTCCGGGAGCATCGAGCAGAACTCGCGAAAGCGCCCCTGTTGCCACAGTTCGACCACCCGCAGGTCCACCTGCTTGTCGAATTCGCGGGTCCAGTTATGGATGTTGGCTTCGGCCTCGCGGTCGTCGGAGAAACGGTGCGACAGCGAGCCGGAGGCCAGCACCAGGACCTTGCGGTCGCTCTTTTCGATGGCCCGGCGCACCGCGGCGCCGAAGGTGAAGCTGTCTTCGAGCTTGTGCCAGGCACACCAGGCGGCGATGGAAATCACCTGGAAATGCTGCTCCGGCGGTACGTCCATGTGCATGTAGCGCATCGGCACCAGGGTGCCGTACTCCAGCTCCAGGCTGGGGATGTTGTGGGCGAGGGTGCGCACATCGGCGGCATTGGCTTCGGCGGCAATCAGCTCGCCCAGCGTCGGGCAGCCGCTGTAGTCGTAGTCCATGTTCTTGATGAAGTGCGGCAGTTCGTTGCTGGTGTAGGTGCCCTTGAAATGCTCGCCGCAGTTGATGTGGTAACCGCTGTTGACCAGCCAGTGCACGTCGAACACCACCGCGGTGTCGGCCCCCAGTTCACGGGCGCGGCGGGCGATTTCCTTGTGCCCGGCGATCGCCGCTTCGCGACAGCCGTGGTGCTTGCCCGGCAGTTCGGACAGGTACATCGATGGAACGTGGCAGACCTTGGCGGCCATGACGACTTCGCCCATGGTGCTTCTCCTGAAACATCTTATTGTTCGATCTTGTAGCCGCTGCCGAAGGCTGCGATCGACTGCGTAGCAGTCGTAACCGGGACACCTCGATCGACTGTGAACAAGGCGCCGGATCGCGGCCCGCGGCCACGGCTACAGCGGATTTTTCAACCTTACACGCCCCAGCGCGGGATGTGGTGGCTGCCCATGGAGAGACAGATGTTCTTGATCTCGGCAAACACCTCGAAGCTGTACTCGCCGCCTTCGCGGCCCGTGCCGGAGCCCTTGACCCCGCCGAACGGCTGGCGCAGGTCGCGCACGTTCTGGCTGTTGATGAACACCATGCCGGCCTCGATGCCACGGGCCAGGCGATGGGCCTTGCCGATGTCCTGGGTCCAGATGTAGGAGGCCAGGCCGTACTCGGTGTCGTTGGCCAGTCGCAGGGCCTCGGCTTCGTCCTTGAACGGGATCAGGCAGACCACCGGGCCGAAGATCTCTTCCTGGGCGATGCGCATCTTGTTGTTCACATCGGCGAACACCGTCGGCTGGATGAACTGGCCACGGGCGAGGTGCGCCGGCAGGTTGGCCGGGCGTTCCAGGCCACCGGCGAGCAGGGTGGCGCCTTCCTCGATACCGATGCGGATATAGCCGGTGACCTTGTCGTAGTGGGCCTGGGTGATCATCGAGCCGACCTGGGTCTTGGGGTCGGTCGGATCACCGACGATCAGCCGCTTGGCGCGGGCGGCGAACTCGGCGACGAACTGCGGGTAGACGCTTTCCTGGATGAAGATCCGGCTGCCGGCGGTGCAGCGTTCGCCGTTGAGCGAGAAGATGGTGAACAGCGCGGCGTCCAGGGCGCGTTCCAGGTCGGCGTCTTCGAAGATCAGCACTGGCGACTTGCCGCCCAGTTCCATGGAGTACTTTTTCAACCCCGCGGTCTGCATGATCTTCTTGCCGGTGGCGGTGCCGCCGGTGAAGGAAATCGCCCGCACGTCCGGGTGGCGCACCAGGGCATCGCCGGCGGTGGCGCCGTAGCCCTGGACGATGTTCAGCACACCATTGGGAATGCCGGCTTCGACCGCCAGGCGCCCCAGTTCGTTGGCGGTCAGCGGCGACAGCTCGGACATCTTCAGCACCGCCGTGTTGCCCAGGGCCAGGCACGGCGCGGTCTTCCAGGTAGCGGTCATGAACGGCACGTTCCACGGCGACACCAGGGCGCAGACGCCGACCGGCTGGTACAGGGTGTAGTTGAGCATCTGGTCGTCCACCGGATAGCTGTGGCCATCCATGCGGGTGCAGACCTCGGCGAAGAAGTCGAAGTTGTGCGAGGCGCGGGGGATCAGAACGTTACGGGTCTGGTGGATCGGTAGGCCGGTGTCGAGGGTTTCCAGCTCCGCCAGGTGCGGCACGTTCTGGTCGATCAGCTCACCCAGCTTGCGCATCAGGCGGGCACGTTCTTTCGCCGGAGTATTAGCCCATTTCGGAAAGGCTTCCTTGGCGGCCGCGACCGCCTGGGCGATTTCCTCGGCACCGCCGCTGGCCACTTCACCAATGGCTTCGCCGGTGGCCGGATTGTAGTTGGTGAAGACGTCTTGGCTTTCGACCTCGCGGCCGTTGATCCAGTGTTTGATCATTTATGCGTGCTCCTTGGCCGCCAGTTGCGTGTCGTGTTGTGCCTTGATCCTGAAGAACTCCGCCTCGCTGACGATGCGGTTGACCAGCCGGCCGACGCCTTCGACTTCCACCACCACTTCATCGCCGGGCACCACGTCGGACAGGCCTTCGGGGGTGCCGGTGGCGATCATGTCGCCGGGTTGCAGGGTCATGAAGCTGGACAGGTATTCGATCAGGTAGGGAATGTCGAAGATCATGTCGGCGGTAGTGCCTTCCTGGCGCAACTCGCCGTTGACCCAGGTGCGCAGCTTCAGCCGGTTCGGTTCGGGCACGTCGGCGACGTCGACTATCCAGGGACCCACCGGGGTGGTGGCGTCGCGGTTTTTCACCCGCAGATTGGGCCGGTAGTAGTTTTCCAGGTAGTCGCGGATCGCGTAGTCGTTGCAAACCGTATAGCCGGCCAGGTAGTCCAGGGCGTCCTCGCGCTTGACGTTGCGCGCGGTCTTGCCGATCACCGCCACCAGTTCGCACTCGTAGTGCATGTAGGCGACGTTGTCCGGGCGCCAGGTGACCTGGTTGTGGCCGGTGTAGGTGCCGGGGGACTTGATGAACACCAGCGGCTCGGTCGGTGGCTTGAAGGCCAGTTCGGCGGCGTGGTCGGCGTAGTTCAGGCCCAGGGCGAACATGCTGCCGGTGGCCGGTGGCAGCCACTCGACCTGATCCTCGGCGAGCACACGGCCATCGGCCAGTTTCACGCTGTTGGGCGCGTTGACCACAACGTCGTGGACCTGGCCTTGATAACGGATGCGGGCGTGTTTCATGGCGGCTCCTTATTCGGCGGCTATTTCGGCGGCTGTTTCGGCAACAACGTGATTGGCGAGACGGCCCAGGCCGCTGATCTCCACTTCGATGCGGTCGCCGGGCTTGACGTCGACGCGGCCTTCGGGGGTGCCGGTGATCAGCACGTCGCCCTCGTGCAGGGTCATGAACTCGCTGAGTTCGGCGATCAACTGGGGGATGCCGCGTACGAAGTTGGCGGTGCTGTTGTGTTGGCGCAGCTCGCCGTTGACCCACAGCTTGAGTTCCAGCCCATGGGGATCGGCCACCTGTGCCGCCGGCACCAGTTCCGGGCCGAGGGCGCAGAAACCGTCGCGGCACTTGGCCTTGACGGCGGGGCGGTAGTAGCTGTCTTCCGGCAGGCTGAATTCGTTGACGATGGTGTAGCCGGCGACGTGCTGCAGGGCGTTTTCCACGCTGACCCGGCTGGCACTCTTGCCGATCACCACGCCCAGCGCCGGGCCCGGTTGCAGGCGCTCGACACCCTTCGGATAGATCACGGCGCCGCCGTGGACGTTGCGCGTGTTGGGGGTCTTGATGAACAGCACCGGCTTGACCGGTGGCTTCTGGTAGGGCGGCTGGGTGAAGGATTCCAGGTGGCTGCGCAACAGGCCCTGGTAGTTCAGCGCGACGCCGAACAGGGTGCCGGTGGCGACTTCATGCAGTGCACGGCTCATTGTGGTTTTCTCCTGAGCATCGCGGAAGACGAGGTGATTTCGTTAATGTGTTAACGTTATATTTAATATGTTAACGATCGTCAAGCGCCGGCCATGACCCGACCACGAACTGTCTGCCCCGTACTGGTGAACAGGCCGCGAATCCCGCAGGATGTGGGCGCTTGCCGCGGGTAAAAATAAAAAAGCGCTGTGGGCGAAAATAAAAAGCGCCGCGAGCGAAAAAAGAGACACGCAACCATGAGCGATCGCCAGCCGATCCCCAACATCAACATCGGCCAGGTCTACGACCAGCGTTACGCCGACTCGCAGGTGCATTACGACAAGCTGAGCAACCTGGCCGGGTTCTTCGGCCGCAACATGCCGGTGCACCGCCACGACCGGTTTTTCCAGGTGCACTACGTGAAAAGCGGCGCGGTGCGGGTCTATCTCGACGACCAGCAATACCTGGAATCGGGGCCGATGTTTTTCCTCACGCCGCCGACCATTGCCCATTCCTTCGTCACCGAGGCCGACAGCGAAGGCCACGTGCTGACAGTGCGCCAGCAGTTGGTGTGGGAGCTGATCGAAGCCGACAGCCGCCTCGCCAGCGGCCCCCAGGTGGCGCCGGCCTGCGTGGCCCTGGCGCGCCTGGGCCCGGGGTTCGCTGGCGAGGCACGGCGCCTGGCGCTGCTGTTCGATGAGTTGCAGGAGGAAGTCGCCGGGCAGGGCGCCGGGCATGCGTCGGCGCTGGAGGCCCTGACCCGCTTGATCATGATCAGCCTGCTCAGGCTCTCGGCCAATTCCCTCAAGGCGCGCCCGGCGCGCCACGAAGACCTGCAGATCTTCCATCGTTTCAACGAACTGATCGAAGCCCAGTACCTGGAGCATTGGCCACTGTCGCGCTATGCCGGGCAGATCGGCGTCACCGAGGCGCGCCTCAACGACGTCTGCCGGCGCATCGCCGACCTGCCGTCGAAACGCCTGGTGTACGAGCGCTTGATGCAGGAGTCCAAGCGCCTGCTGCTGTTTACCGCCAGCTCGGTGAACGAAATCTGCTACCAGCTGGGGTTCAAGGACCCGGCGTATTTCAGCCGGTTCTTCCAGCGCTACGCGAAGATGACGCCGGGGGAATACCGGGCGCGCCAGGACGCGGCGAAACCCTCGTCCTGAAGGCAAAAAAACTGGGAGGCCAGTGTCCGGCGTGGGACAATCGGCGCTTTTGCCCGACAAGGAAAGTCCCATGTTGCAGCGCACCCTGATGGTCCTTTTGCTGACGGCCAGCGCCGCCCAGGCGCTGGCGCAGAACGCCGCGGAAAAGGTGCCCTTGCTGCGCCAGACCAAGGAATGGATCACCGGCTGCGACAACCTGCGCAGCTGCCACGCCCTGAGCGCGCCCAACGGCGAGCACGGCGTGCAATACAGCAGCCTGACCCTGCACATCCAGCGTCGCGCCGGCCCCGACGGCCCCCTGGAAATACGCCTGGACCAGCGCGGCGAACCCGCCGAGCTGTCGGCCTTGCGCCTCGACGGCCAGCCGCTGGAGCCGCAGCTGCTGGACGCCCTGGTGCTGTTGCCGGAGAAGAAGGGCGCGCAAATCCAGGTCACCCGCTATGAAATCGCCGACCCGACCCGGGCCCGCCAGTGGCTGGAACGCCTGCGCAATGCCGAGGAACTGAAGCTGGCAGGGAACGACGAAGCCCGAGTGCCATTGTCCGGTTTGTCGGCGGCGCTGTTGCTGATGGACTCGGTGCAGGGCCGGGTCGATGGCGTGACGGCCTTGTGGCGGCCAGGCCCGCGTCCGGCCAGCGAGGTACCGGCGCGGCCGCTGCCGGCGCAATTGCGGGCTTATCCGGGGGCTCCGGAACTGACAGAGGCGGAGCGCACGCGCATTTCGGCGGCCGCCGTGAAACTCGCTGCACCGGGCACGCCGAACGACGATGAAGACTATGTGGCCGAGCCCCAGGTCGAGGTCTATCCGCTGACCGCGCAACGGGCGTTGACTGTGGTGCTGAGCGATTGCGCGGCCTACAACTGCGACTACCTGATCAGCAGCTGGTCGCGCAGCAATCCGCCGAAGCTCGAGGAGCTGCGCCGGCAAGCCTTGCCCATGAACAACGCGGACGGCTCGGGCGGCGCCAACTACGACCCCAAGACCGGAGTGTTGACCACCTTCTATCTGGCCCGCGGCATCGGCGACTGCGGTGAAAGCGGGCGCTGGCTGTTCGACGGCGAAAGCTTCCAGCTCAGCGATTACCGGCAGATGCCGACCTGCAACGGCCTGTCCTCCGAAGACTGGCCGCGGCTGTGGAACATCGCACCGCCGGCCAACCGCTGAGGCGTTTCAGGCCAGGCCTGGATGGCGGCGCTCGAACTTCTGCTCCAGCACGGTCTTGCCCCATTGCGCCGCCGGCTGTTCCGCCACCAGCCGGAAGCCGAAGGCTTCGTACAGATGCCGGGCAGCGTCCAGGCCGCTGAAGGTCCACAGGTAGCAGGACGCTGCCCCCACCTGGTCGCAGTGCTCCAGCGCTGCCTTGAGCAGCAGGCGACCGGTGCCGGTGCCACGGGCCGCCTCGTCGAGGATGAACCAGCGCAGATGGGCACTCTTGTCGGCTTGAGGGTGCTCCGGGGCGTCGCCGAGATCGATGGCGATCGAACCGACGATCTGTTCGTCCAGCACGGCCAGCCAGATGCCGTTATCCGGGTGGTCCAGGCGCTCGCTGAATTCCGCCAGACCGGCTGCGACGCGCTGTTCAAAGAACTGGCCGAAACCCACCAGGCGTGAGTAGTAGTGCGCATGCAGCTCGGTGATGCGGCCGATCATGCCCGGCCGATAGCCGCGCTGCACGCTAGGGATTGCCGCGGCGATCTGCCCATGGCCCAGGCGGCAGGCCTCCAGCGCCTGGGCATAACTGCGCATGCCAGCGACCACCTGGCTTTGCTCCCGCGGCGCAAGCAGGCGCAGCGCCTGTTCCACCTGGGCGCTGCCAAAGGCATGAATGGCGGCGACCTGTTCGCGCCCGCTGGCGGTCAGGCCCAGCAGCTTTTCCCGGGCATCGGTGGGGCTGGGGCTTTCCTGGATATCGCCGCGCTCGATGAGCTTGGCCAGCAGGCGGCTGACCGAGGACTTCTCCAGGTTCAGGGTCTTGCCCAGCTGGGCGGCGGTGAGCGGGGCGTACAGATCGAGTTCGATCAGCGCATGCACCGCCGAAGGCGCAAGATCGGAGCCGGCCAGGGTGGCGCCCATGAAGCCCAGCTCGCGCACCAGCTTGCGCGATTCGTTACGGATCTGATCCACCAGCGGCGAAGGGGAGGACATGGCTAGGCTCCTGATGTAGTTGTGCAATACAACTATATGTTTGAACGGCATCAAAATCCAGATAGCCGCCGGCCCGTGGGCTAGCACTTGCCGGTGCGATGCCGAATCGCTGTCGACACGGACGCTCCGTAGCCGCTGCCGAGCCTGCGAGGCTGCGATCGGCCAGCGGCCGTAAACTGGGCGCCCCGTTCTTCCTGGTAAACCGCGAGCCCAGGTTTGCGAGGACTTCGTCCTCGATCGCAGCCTCGCAGGCTCGGCAGCGGCTACAGATTCGGCGCGCCAACACGAAACCCGTAGGGGGCTTTTTAGCCAATTGCCAGGGTGGATACCGGCTCCTCCAGGCGAACAGGGTTTTCCATCGTCGGCGCCGGTTTACCCAACAACAGGTCCGCAGCCTTTTCGCCGATCATGATCGCCGCCGCGTTGGTATTGCCGGTGGTCAGGCTCGGCATGATCGACGCGTCGGCCACCCGCAGGCGGTGCACGCCGTGGACCCGCAACTGGTCGTCGACCACCGCCTGCTCGTCGTGGCCCATCTTGCAGGTGCCGACCGGGTGGAACACGGTGCCCAGGTTGTCGCGAATCCATTGCTCGATCTGCGCCTGGCTCTCGACTTGCGGGCCGGGCACCAGCTCGCCCTTGAGGCGCCGGGCGAACGCCTGGCTCGCCGCCAGCTTGCGCACCAGGCGCACGCCCGCCACCAGTTTGCGCAGGTCCTCCGGGTGACTGAGAAAATTGCTATCGATCAGCGGCTTGTCATGGGGATCGGCGGAATTGAGTCGGACCTGGCCACGGCTTTGCGGGTGCATCACGGCGATATGCAGGCTGACGCCATGGCCCAGGGGCACCAGGCGCTGGGGCTGGTTCTTCAGCGCCGGGGCGACGATCAGGCCCAGTTCCGGCGCGGCGTCCTCGGCCTGCAGGCGCAGGAAACCGCCGGACTCCACGGTGTTGGAAGTCAGCGGGCCGCTGCGCCGGCTCAGGTACTGCCAGGGCGAGCGCGCCAGGGGCAACAGGCCCTTGGCCGACACGCCGTAGGTCAGCTCGCTGTCGCAGCGATACATCAGCACCACGTCCTGATGGTCCTGCAGGTTGTGGCCGACCCCGGGCAGTTCGTGGCGCTGGGCGATGCCATGGCGCTCCAGCTCGGCGGCCGGGCCGATGCCGGAGAGCAGCAGCACCTGCGGCGAGTTGATCGCCCCGGCGCTGAGGATCACTTCGCGCCGGGCCTGGAGCTGGAACACTGCGCCCTCCTGGCTGACCTCGACGCCGCAGGCGCGGTTGCCTTCCAGCAGCACCCGGTGGGTCAGGGTCGAGCTGAGGACAGTGAGGTTGGGCCGCGACAGCGCCGGGTGCAGGAAGGCCCGCGCGGCGCTGCAACGCTCGCCGTTGATCTGGGTGACATGGAAGGGGCCGTAGCCTTCCTGTTCCTCGCCGTTGAAGTCCGGGTTGTAGCGCCAGCCCAGTTCCTGGGCGGCCTGGTAGAACACCTCATTGATCGGGCTCGGGCTGCGTTGCGCGGCGACGTTGAGTTCGCCGCCCTGGCCGTGCCAGGTCGAGGCACCGGGCTCGAAGTGCTCCGAGCGCAGGAAGTACGGCAACAGTTCGTCGTAGCTCCAACCCTGGTTGCCGGCCGCGGCCCAGCGGTCGTAGTCGCTGCGGTGGCCGCGGATGTAGATCATGCCGTTGATCGCGCTGGAGCCGCCCCAGAGCCGGCCGCGGGGGCAGGGGATCGGGCGGTCGCCGCTGGCGGCCTGGGCGCTGAACTGGTGCATCCAGTTCCACTTCGGGTTGGCGATCAGCCGGATGATGCCCGCCGGGGTGCGTACATAGGCGCCGGGGAACAGGCTGCGGTCGCTGGGGCCGGCTTCGATCAGGCAGACGCTGAGCTGCGGATCGGCGGACAGCCGGTTGGCCAGCACGCAACCGGCCGAGCCGGCCCCGACCACGATGTAGTCGAACGAACGCGGGGCAGAGTCAGTCATGGGAGATACCTCGTTGGCAGTGAGAAGCAGGTTCACAACCCCAGCGCCGCGCCGACGTCGTACATGACTTGCAGGCCGACGACAAAACCGTTGCCGCTGAGCTCGCGGGCCTCGGGGTTGTAGAAGTTGTCCGGGTTGATCAGGTACTGCACGCTGGGTTCGAGCGCCAGGTGCCGGGTCAGGGCGAAGTGGCCGTTGGCCTCGATGGCGTAGACATTGCGTTCGCCCAGGCTGGGGTCGCCGCCGTTGGCGATCCGTGCCTGTTGCTGGAAGCGCAGCTGGTGGTCGTTGAGGCGCAGGTAGCTGGCCTTGAGGTTGAGCTTGTCCTGGGGGCGGTCGAAGGGCGCCAGGTAAGTCAGGCCGATTTCGGCGAAATGGCTGAAGGGCTGCTTGTCGTCGGCGGCCAGGGACAGCGAGCCGAACGCCAGCAGAGCCTGGGGCGCGGTGCCCTCGCCGCCGTCGGCCCGCCAGAAACCTTGCTGGAACTTGAAGAAGGCGCCGCCGGTGCCGTGCTCGCTGGCGCCGGTCAGCGGGTCGTACTGGTTGGAGGTGTTGTAGTAGCCATTGAGTTCATAGTGGGAGCTGTAGGCGCCGTCATTCTTGCTGCCGATGCCCAGCAGCAGGCTGGTGCCGCTGGCGTCGTCGGTGCTGAAGTCCAGGCCCTTGCGTTTTTTCAGGTAGTCCACCGGGTTCGATTCGAAGGCGCCGGCATGCACATACAAGCCCGGCGTCGGCTGGTACTTCAGGTAGCCGCCCCAGCTGCCGTAGGGCGGCGGCAGGATGCCGGTGGACGAATCGATGATCGGGTCGTTGCAGGTGACCACAGTTTCGCAGTTGTAGATATAGAAGTAGCGCCGGGCGTTGGTACGGCCCAGGCTCATGTCGAGCTGGCCGTCGAGCCAGGTCTGCTGGTAGGTCAGCAGGCTCAACTGGTTGCTGGTGATGTCGTTGTGGATCGGCGCGCCGGCGAAATAGCTGCCGGCGGCGCCTTGCCAGTTGCGCGAGGTCGGCTGGCCGGTGGCGGTGTCGAGGATGAAGAAGGTTTCCTCGAAATGAACGGCCGCGCCTTCGAGGCCGGCGAGGGTATCGAGGTCGAAGTCGGCGCCGACGAACAGGTTGCCACTGTTGCCGAAGCTGTGTTCCCGCGGACCGGTGTCGAGGTTGTTCATCGACAGGCTCCAGAACTGCACATGGGGTCGGATGCCGTAGCCGGCCAGTTGCTCGCCGAGCCCGGCCAGCGGGCCTTCGCGGCTGGGCGTCGGAGTCCCGGCCTGGCACAAAGGGGTGAACAGGACAGCCGCCAGCAGCGGGCACAGCAGGGGAGTGCTTTTCATGGTCGGTACTCGTTTCTTGTTGTTTTTGTGATGAGTCGTTCAGGTGTTGCGCCTACAGGTCATGCCTTGGCCAGCGATGGGTTGGGATTGACCAGCACCTTGATCTGGCTCTTGTCCCGCAGCAGCGCCTCGAAGCCATGCTCCACGGCCTGGTCCAGGGTCACGCAGCGGGTCACCGCGCGGGTCAGGTCCAGGCGGCCGCTGGCCAGCAGCTCGATCAGCGGCGGATAGGCATTGCGATAACCCACGCTGCCGAGCAGGCGCAGTTCGTTGTTCACCAGGTGGAAGGCATCGACGCTGACCTCGCCCATCAGGCCCACCAGCACCACCTCGCCGCCCTTGCGCAGGGCATGCAGGGCCAGGCTCAGGGTCTGCTGGCTGCCGGCGGCTTCGAAGGCGGTGTCGACGCCTCCGCCGCTCAGTTCGTGCAGGCGTTGCGGCAGGTCGGCGGCGTGGCCGTCGAGCACTTCCTGGGCGCCGAAGTCGCGGGCCAGTCGCCGTCGTTCCGGGCTGATGTCGACGGCGAAGATCCGCTCCACGCCGCGCAGGCGCGCCAGCAGGATCAGCAGCAGGCCGATGGGGCCGAGGCCGAACACCACGCAGCTGTCACCCGCCAGCAGGCTGCTCTGGTTCAACGCATGAAAGGCCACCGCCGCTGGCTCCAGCACCGCGGCCTGCTTGAAGCTCACCGAATCCGGCAGCGGGTGCAGCATGTAGGCCGGCACCAGCACCTGTTCGGCGAAACCGCCGTCGCCCATCAGGCCGATGAAACCCATGGACTGGCAGAGGTTGTACTGGCCGGCGCGGCAGTACTGGCAATCGCCGCAGCGATACTCCGGCTCCACCGCCACCCGGCTGCCGACCTGGACCCGCTCGACGCCCGCGCCCACCGCCAGCACCTGGCCGCAGAATTCGTGGCCGAGGGTCAGGGGCGCGCGGCAACCGGACAGCGGGTGGGGCTGCTGTTGCGGGATCGAGTGCGGGCCGTCGGCGTATTCGTGCAGGTCGCTGCCGCAGATACCGCAGTAGGCCACCTGGACCAGCACCTCGCCCGGGCCGGGCTGTGGCAGTTGCAGATCGCTCAGGCGCAGGTCGCGGGCGGCATGCCAACGTAATGCTTTCATGGCTGGTTTCCTTGCAGGGCACAAGAGGGGGAAGGTTCGGCACGGCGACCGCGGGCCAGGACCGCCGGCGCGGTTTCCTTGAGGAACAGGGCCAGCAGCGCGGCCAGCAGGGCGCCGCCGCAGGAGATCCACATCACGATGGACAGGCCGAAACGGTCGGCGGCGAAGCCGGCGATGGTCGGCGAGACGAAACCGCCCACCAGCTCGCCGATGCCCATGATCATGCCCAGGGCGGTGGCCATGACTTCCCGGGGCACGGTTTCCGCCGGGATGGTCGCCATGAACAGGGTGAAGCAGCCCAGGCCGGTGTAGGTCAGCAGCATTAGCACGCCCATCAGCAGCGGGCTGTTGGCGTAGAGCAGGGCGATCGGGCAGCAGGCGGCGATCAGCGAGAACAGCACCAGGGTCGGGCGGCGGCCGAAGCGGTCGGAAATCGCCGCCACGCCGAAGCCCCATAACACCCAGGCGCCGCCC
The DNA here is from genome assembly GCF_017349775.1 of Pseudomonas sp. GW460-12-10-14-TSB1. Classification (NCBI taxonomy): domain Bacteria; kingdom Pseudomonadati; phylum Pseudomonadota; class Gammaproteobacteria; order Pseudomonadales; family Pseudomonadaceae; genus Pseudomonas; species Pseudomonas sp. GW460-12-10-14-TSB1. Next base: position 16,281 of record NZ_JACNAC010000074.1, on the reverse strand, counting down.
AGGCAACTCATCACCGTGCCCATGCTCGCCGGGCTGTAGCCGCGGACCTTGACCAGGAAGGTCGGGGTGAAGGAGATCAGGATCACGAACCAGGTGAGGAACACGCAACTGATCAGGGTGCAGAGCACGATGTTGCGGCTTTTCAGCAGGGCCAGGCGATTGACCGGTGCTTTGTCGCTGTCGCTAGTGGGGGCTGGCGCCGGCGCGTCGTTGCGCACGTAGCGCCAGATCAGCAGGGCGATCAGCAGCCCGGGGACCAGCGAGACGATAAAGGCGTGGCGCCAGCCGTAGGCTTCAGCCAGGGCGATCAGCACCGGCGGGCCGATCACCGCGCCCAGCAGCCCGGCCGCCGAGCCTTGCAGCAGGCCCATGTTCAGGCCCCGGCGATGGGGTGAGGAGGCCTCCACCATCAGCGATTGCGAGAGCGGCAGGATCGGCCCTTCGGCCAGGCCCATGATGCCGCGGAACAGCAGCAGGCTGAGAAAGCCGGTGACCAGCCCCGACAGCGCCGAGCACAGGGAAAACAGGATCACCGCGACGATCAGCAGCGGCTTGCGCTTGCCACGCCGGTCCGACCAGGCCCCGACCAGCGCGCCGGACAGCGCCCAGGCCAGGGCCAGGACCGACGACAGCATGCCCAGGTGGCTGTTGCTCAGTTGCAGCTCGTCGGCCATGAAGGGGAACAGGAAGGACAGGGCCAGGCGATCGAAAAAGACGAAACCGAACGTCAGGAACAGCACGCCCAGCAGGATGTTCTCGTAACCGGCTTTATTGTTGTTGTAAGCCATGGTTGTTCTCCGCGGGAGGGACAGGTGAATGTCGAAACTTCAGCGAAACAGCGTGTCGATATAGGCCGCGCCGAGGCCGATCTTTTCGTAGTGCGCGCGGCACATGGCGATGTAGGAGTGCACGTCGAAATAACCCTCCGGCTCGCCCTGTTCGTCGAGCCAGATCAGCGGGCCCTTGACGATGAAAAACGCGCGCATCGGTTGCTCGTGCTCGTAGGCCACCAGGGTGTGGCCTTCGCCCGGGGTCTCGTAGACGAAGTCGCCGGCGGTGGCGGTCCAGTCGTGCTCCAGGTAGCCCCACTTGCCGGACAGGGTGTAGGCGAACACTTCGTGGGGGTGGTAATGCCGGTTCACCAGCCCGGCGCTGCTGGCCATGAGGATGTCGCACCAGCGGTTCTCGCTCGGCGAGATCCACAGCGGCCGCGAGGACACGGTTTCGGTGAAGGGCACATAGAGCTTCAGGTCGTCGCTGGCGGCATTGGGCAGGTAGACCTCGGGCTTGGCGTCCGGCTTGAAGCAATTGGCGATCGGTTGCAGGTCTTTCCAGAATTCACGGCTGGCGGCTTCGGGCATGGTCGGCCTCTATTCGTTGTGGGAGTCGAGGCGACTTTAGGCGCGGCGCGCGGGCGGGGTTTTATCGAATCGGACGGGATTGTTGACTGGATCGGACGAGACTTTTCCTACAGGCTTCAGGGACGCTGTTTACCCTGGAAATCGACTTGCACCCACAGCGTTTCACGTTGACAGGGTATAAGGTTCATATATTAATGAACGACCGCGGCCGGTGTGTTCCGCGGCCTCGGTATCCGGTCACTGCCTTGCCGACCGGGGAATGCTTTCTAGCCCATGAGAAGAATAAAAATGTCTCCATGCGCCTTGCTCGAAACCCGGCATGCCTGCACCCAGAGCATCGCCCTGGATCAGCGGCTGGCCTTCTGGGAGGACTACAACGCCTCCACCCTGGTCGGCCTCAAATGCAGCTCTTTTTGTGAAAGCGGTTTTGCCGCCAGCCAGGACAACCTGCAGCTGGAGGGCATGCGCCTGGCGCAGATCGAGGGCAACGAGCACGTGGTCGAGCGTGACAACTCGATGATCCGCTCGGTGCCCAAGGAATCGGTGTTCGTGTCCTTCGTCACCGGCAGCGGCTCGTTTTTCTACCAGGACGGCGCCTGCCAGTTGCTCGAACCGGGCGAGCTGATCGTCTACCGCACCGACAAACCCTACCTGTTCGGGTTCTCCGGGCCGATGCGCCAGTTCATTTTCGACATTCCCCAGGAGCTGTTCGCCGAGCGCTGCCTGAAGCGCTTCGACCGCCCGCTGAAGATCGGCGGACAAAGCGGCGTGCAGCGCCTGTTGCTGCGCACCCTGGGCGAACGCACCCGGGGGTTTTTCCAGCAGCCCCTGAGCCAGGACGCCGATGATTATCAGAACCAGGCGTTGGAGCTGTTGGGCAGCCTGATCGCCGGGCAGGTGGGAGAGCGGCGGATCAATGCGCTGAGCGCCTCCTACCTGCTGGCGGCCAAGCAGTGCATCAACGAACAGTTGGCCGACCCGGACCTGAGTTGCGAGCGGGTGGCCGCGCAAACCGGCATTTCGCCGCGGCACCTGAGCCGGCTGTTTGCCCTGGAAGACACCCAACCCAGCCGCTTTATCCTGGAAAAACGCCTGCAGCAGGCCTATGACCTGCTGAGCAGCCCACGGGGAGCGGGCCTGGATATCGGCGAAATCGCCTACCGCCACGGTTTCACCAGCCAGGCCCACTTCGCCCGGGCGTTCAAGGCCCATTACGGCCAGACCCCGAGCGAAGTGCGCGCCTCCCAGGCATCCCCCTCCTCGTAGGAGCAGCCGGTCGACGCTCGATTGCTCGCGATAGCCGCGCAGCGGCGATGTACCTGCCACTGCGCGTTATCGTTGTAAATCCATCGCGAGCAAGCTTCGCTCCTACAAGGTCGCTACAGCGCCTCGGCCTGACGGTCGAGCAATTGGCGTTGAAACGCCTGGAACTCCGGGTTCGGTTGCTGGAGCCGGATGAATTCCAGCATCGGGTCGGTCACCGCGGTCCTGACACCGGCCAGCTCCTCGACCGTCGCCAGCCCGCAGAAGGGCACATAGGCCTCGGAATAACCACCTTCATGGACCAGCACCAGGCGGCCCTGGCACAGGCGCTCGGCGGCTTCGCGCACCTGGCGGGTCATGGCGCGGAACGAGTCGCTGTGCAGCAGCATCCGCGCCAGCGGGTCGACCGCGTTGGCGTCGTAGCCGCAGGCAACGATGATCAGCTCCGGCTGGAAGCGCTCAAGGGCCGGCATCACGATGCGTTGCAGGGCATGCAGATAGGCATCGTGGCCGCTGCCGGGCAGTAGCGGGATATTGAGATTGGCCCCCAGCCCGGCACCGCGGCCGCGGTCCTGTTCGCCGCTGTAGCCGGGTGGGAAGCAGCCGTCCTGGTGCAGGGAAATGGTCAGCACATCGCCGCGTTCCTCGAAGATCGACTGGGTGCCGTTGCCGTGGTGCACGTCCCAGTCGATCACCGCGACCTTGCCCAGGCCGCGCCTGGCCTTGGCCGCCTCGATGGCGATGGCGATATTGGCCAGGAAGCAGAAGCCCATGGCGCCATCGGCCAGGCAATGGTGTCCCGGCGGGCGGGACAGCGAGTAGGCGTTGTCGGCTTCGCCGCCGAGCACCGCATCCACCGCGGCCATGGCCAGGCCGGCGGAAAGCCGGGCGATCTCGTAGCTGCCCGGGCCGATTGGCGCTTGCGGGCCGAGTTCGCCGCCACCGGCCTCGCTCAGGGACTTGAAGCGTTGCAGGTACTCGGCGCTGTGCACCCGCAGCAGGTCTTCTTCGCTGGCGGCCGTGGCGCTGCGCACCTGCAACTGGCGGGTCAGGCCGGAGACGTCCAGCAGGCTTTTCAGGCGGCGCTTGGTTTCCGGCGATTCGGCGTGCCCGGCCGCGGCGGGCGGTTGCACCCAGCCGCCCACCGGCAGCGTCAGCGCATGTGGCCCGGCGCTGTGCCAGAGGCTGAGTTCATCGAAGAAAAACGCGGTTTTACGGGGCATGGGCATATCCATCTATGGGGCGAAAGTTTGTGGCCGCTGCCGCAGACTGCGATAAGTCCGAAGGCCTTCAGCGATCTGGAAACCGCAACGGCCCTGCGGGCCGATCGCAGCCTGCGGCAGCGGCTACAGGAGTCAGGTGTTCAGGGGATTCAGGTGTCGCGCCGGCAGCCGAGGATCAGCGCCAGCGACAGCAGGGTCAGGCAGGCGCCGCCGATCAGCAGTGGCTGGAAGCCGCCACTGCTTTCGATCAGCCGCCCGGCCAGCGCGGGGCCGATGGCCAGGCCGCCGCCGATCACCAGGTTGGAGGCGTTCATCAGCTTGCCGGAGCGGTCGAGGTCGGCCAGGCAGGCGAGGATCAGCGGCAGGATGAAGGTCCAGGTGAACTTGAAGACCAGGGCGGCGAGGGCGAAGCGCGTCAGGGTCGGCGCCCCCAGCAGCAACAGCACCGAGCCGGCCATCAGGCCGTAGCCGAACAGCAGCAACAGCAGGCGCGGCAGGCGATTGCCGATCAGCGAGGCGCAACCGGCGCCGACGATGCCCATGACCGTGGCGACGGCCAGCAGCTCGCCGCTGGCTTGCGCGGAGATGCCGGCCTTGGCGCTGATCGAGCCGATAAAGGTCCAGACCCCGCTGAGGCTGATATAGAACCCGAGGATGCCGAGAATGCCGCACAGCGCTTTCCACTTCGGCACGGTGGCGGCCTGCTCCGCGGTTTTTTCCGTGGCTGGCGCGCCCTGGGGAAAGTAGCGCGCCAGGGGCAGGCACAGGGTCATCAGCAGCGCCAGCAGCAGGTAGCAGGCCGCCAGGCCGTAGTGCTCGAACAGCCGCGGCAGAATGCCCAGGCCCAGCGCCCCGACCACCAACTGGCCCATGACCCACAGGCCATAGGCCCGGCTGGGGTTGGCGGTGGAGGCGGCGCTGGACAGGCAGATGATCATCAGCGAACCGCCGGCCAGGGCGCTGCAGAAACGCAGGGCCAGCAGCGCGGCATAACCCTGGGCCCAGATCGACAGCAGGTTGGCGACTATGAACAACGCCCCGGCCAGCAGCGCCGCGCGGCGCCAGTCGACGCGCTTGAGCCACCAGAAGGCGGGCAGGGTGGCCAGGCTCATGGCCCCCAGTTCGGTGGAAAACAGGTCGCCGATCTGCGACGGGCTCAGCTGCCATTGGCTGGCCAGTTGCGCGGCCACCGCCGGGGCGGTCATGAGGACGGTCGGGGTGATGGCGGCGAACAGCACGATGGCCGCCAGCAAGGCCAGCGGCGATGCCGTACTCGGCTGATCGCCGGTGAGCGCCTGGCTCTTGTCGATCATGGGGGTATTCATGGTGGGTAGCTCCGGGAAAAAGCGCTTCAGAACACGTGGACCAGACGCAACAAGGCGTCGGTGCCGTGGTAGCCATTGCGGGTGGCGACGTTTTGCGAGAGGCCGAACATCAGCTGGTTCTGCTTGTCCAGCCAGTGACCGACCTCGAAGCCGACCTGGGTGTAGCGCTTGTGGGTGTCGTCGATGCGTTGGTCGTTGATCCGCAGCTCGCCACCGTCGGCATGGATCAGGCGCAGGGCGCCGTAGGTGCTGGCGCTGAAGTCGTAGGAGGCGAAGGCTTGCAGGCGGTACAGCGGATCCTGTTTCAGGTCGCTGCCGAAATAGTCGTCGTTCTTGGCGTAGAGCTGGGCTTCCAGGTTGGCTTCCAGCACCCACTTCTCGCCGACGCCCTGGGTGTAGTTGTAAACGAAGGTCGCGCCCCAGCGGTTGGCGCCCGGCGAGACATCCGGATTCTCGCTGTGGTATTCGCCTACCGGCAGGGTGATCAGGGTCAGCAGGCCGCTGTAGGTACGGCTGGCCGGGTCATTGATGAAGAACAGGGTGCCGCCGACCTGCGGGTCGCCGAAGCCGCTTTCCCCGGTGTGACGGGCGCCGCCGGGCAGGCGCGCGTCGATATCGGCGAAGGGCAGGATGAATTGCGGGGTGCACAGGGTGCCGCAGATATCGGTGAAGAACACCTGGCGGTAGGCCAGGGCGTTGACCTTCAGCTCGGCCTTGCCGGTGCTGTCGGCGGGGCCGTGGAAGTCGTCGGCGCGGGTCGCCGGCAGGTACAGCACACCGAGGCTGGTGCCCGAGGGCGCGCCGAAGAAGTCGCGGGCGTTGAGGTCGGCGGCGCTGGCGTTCAGGCTCAGCAGGGTGCCGGTGAAGGCCAGGGCGGTGCGGCGCGGAAGCGTTCTGGTCATGGGCGTCACGTCTCTTTTTTAAAGTTGTTGTGCGGCGAAAGGCTCGCCGGTACGCGGCAGTGGCTGGAAAAAGGGCAAAAGCGCCCCGTGGCCGTCAAAACGACAGCGCGAAAGTCAGTCAGGAAAGGGGCTAAGCGTCAGTCGGGCGGAGCGTGCAGCAGGTGGGCGATGCGGGTCTTGTCCTTGACCCCGAGCTTGTTGTAGATGGCGCGGATGTGATGGCGCACGGTGTTCGGCGACAGGCCCAGCTCGCGGGCGATTTCCTTGTAGGTCTTGCCTTCGCCGAAGCCCAGGGCCACGTCGTTTTCCCGTGGGCTCAGTTGGGTCAGCAGCGTGCGGCCGCGGGCGGCGAGCAGGAACAGGTCGCCCACCGGCGAGGCCTCGAACTGCAGGTGCCGGCCTTCATAACCGCCGTCGACCACGGGCACGGGCAGGCAGGGGCCGCTCCAGTCCGGCCATTCGCCAAGCAGTAGGTCGACGAAGCCGCGTTCGGCGCAGTGCAGGGTGCCGCGCTGGTCGCACACCGCCAGCGCCAGGTTGCGCGGGCTGGTGAGGGTTTCGCGCATGGCCACCAGGGTGCGGATCTGGTTGGCCGACACCGCGGCCACCAGGTGCAGCATCAGGTTGTTCAGCAGCAGGCAGTCGTCGGCGTCGAAGCGCTTGGCGCCGGGGGCGCGATACAGCGCCAGGTGGTCGCTGAGGTGGGTCTGCGGGTCGATGTACACCACGCACAGCAGTTCGCCGATGTTGTAGGTCGTGCCCAGCCAGTTCAGGCCGGGACCGTTGGCCGGGTCGCGCATGTCGACTATCACCGCCTGGCCAGGGTGGGCATGGACCCGGCCGACGGTGATGTCGACGTGCTTGATCGACTGCCAGTCCGGCAGGTAGCTGGGGGGCAGGCGGTGGAGGTAGGAGCTGTGTTCTTCCGGCAGGCCGTCGATCAGCGCGGCTCGGCCCCACCAGGCGCTGTCGAAGGGCAGCAACTGGCCGATGCGGTTCAGCGCATGGCCATGGAAATGTTCGATGTCCTTGTGCTGCGCCAGGCGCTGCAACTCCAGGGTCAGCGAGCTGAAGGCTTGCAGCAGGCTGGCGTGGCCATGTTCATGACGGCTCATGGGGTATTCCTCTGTGCGACTTTCTTATTGTTTTCGTCACGGAGTCAGTAGCGACCGGAACGTCCAGGGACGTGGGCAGGGCCTAGGCACGAGTATCGTCGGGTTGGTGGGGGATCGCTATCCTACAGATGCAGGATGAAGGGGGGATGGGTGAAGCCATGCAATAAAAAACGACCGATATCCTGCTGCGCCAGCGATGCACTCATGTAGCCCACGGTCGGTATCCATTCCGCTTTCAGGCTGCGAAACAACTGCTCCATCGGTGCGTTGTCGTAGCATCCGCAGATTGGAGGTACGAGCCTACTGCGGCTACCATCCGACAAGGGTGGTAGCCTTTTTGTGCCTCATCATCGGCAAGCACGTGAAATCGCGCTCCCCGGAACGACTTCATCCAATGATTAACGGAAGAGAGCCATGTTCTACGAAAGTATTAAGGCAGCATGGAAGGCAGAGATTATCAGGATAGGTTTGCCAGAACAGGGCGGGGGTGAGCATGGCGCTATCGTGGCCAAGGGCTTGATTGGCCTCAAAGCAAAGTTTTTGAGCAGGGCTGAACTGAGTAAATTAGTAGATCTTGCTAGAGCGGATATGCAAAATGAAACTGCGTATTACAAGGCTTCGAGTATCGTTCACACGACCACTCTAGCAGTGCGAACATTCGGAAATCCTACTGCTGACCCTTTTGCGTACTTGAACGGCTACCTGAAAGCCTTAGAAGATAATTCTGTTCTTACAGCCTCACAGCTGCGTGAGCTTCGTGATCATCTGGCGGCTGCAAAAACTGTTAATTCAAATAGCTAGAAAGAAGCTGGCTAAGGCAGTCTATGACAAAAGATCCAGAAGGCATGCAAGCTCGCTCCTGTACGGTTAAATTCAAAGGAATGCTCCTCTGGTTGAATGACTTCATGTCGAGGCGGGAACCATATCAATGAGTAAGACAAATCCAGCGACAATTCAGAGGCAGCTTGAATTGTGGGAAGCTGCGACTGCAGCGCAACGGCGGTATGCCGAGGCTCAAGGCAGTGCCTCAGCAGAGCGTTTGGAGGAACTGCGTCAGCAAGTAGAATTCCTGACATCAACTGCTAGTACGTATCACCTGGATAGCATGTCGAGCGACAAGCAAATCCGTCACTAATGCCTTCTGAACTGTAGGCAGCCTGAGAACTACTAGCGGATGTTATGTGTTCCCCAGCAATGCGTTATAGCGAAACGATACAGCCACTTTTTATCAATACTGAAGGCTCATCACTCGTCTATCCGCCTAGGGGCAATCATTGCCAGCCACCTGCCAGCAGTACCAAAAATGGAAGACGAGCTTCACTTCAAAGTTAAACAGTTCTCTTTGGCGCCGAATTTGAATGTCGCCAGGATAATCGCGGCTGCTGACCCAATCTGTGGTAGTTGGCCTCCAGTCAGAATAATCCGCTAATACATGACTGCGAAATTCAACATCGGCAACCCATAGAGGAGAACCCATAAAATGCTAACCGAAGAAGACAAAGAGTTCATGTTTTCAAGAATGAAGGTACCTATCAACTCCATTGAGTCAAAGCTCAACGAACCATCGTGTAGAGAATATAAAGTCTTAATTGAAAACTCCATTTCGTCTTTCATAAAATCGATTCGTGCGCAGGACGAAGCAGGCTATACTCCAGAGCCACATTCGTTCGAAGATAGCCCTGCCGAAATTGAAATACAGGAAAGGTTTTTAGCGACTTTATCATTCATAAAGAATGAAGAAGCAGAGTTTGTTTTCGATGCTATCCGACATGCATTCAGCTTATACGCTAGCAACGGATTACACCAACTGTTTATTGGACAAGAAAACCAAGCCTGGTACCCAAAAGTAATTCTAGACTCCGAGCTAAACCCCAATGATATCGCCTCACTACCTGAAATAATTACACTCTATCGAGGAACCAATCGCACAGAGTTCCTACAAAGAAACTACGGCCAGTCATGGACCACTAGCAGAAAAGTCGCTCACGACTTCGCATTCAAACATTACGAGAATCAACCCGGCTTCAACAGACAAGAGCGCGTCATATTGCGGACCGAGTACCCCAGAGAGTCTGTGTACTACGCAAATCTTGCTCCAGAACATGAAGTAGTTGTCAACACAAGCCAAATCGGCACGGTAACCATTTCAGAGCACGATGGCAATCTGATTTAAAGCAAAAACACAAAACGCATCACCATACCTATAAACCAACATACGAGCTGAGTAATATGTTTTCTGAAAACTGGCCGACCTGCATCATTACAGCATTTGACCTTGTTGGAACCCGAAACCTTGCAGCCTCAGGAAAAGCTTCCTCTGCGATGATCGAAATGCACAGTGCTGCAGTCATGAAAATCAATCATAGCCTGCCACTCCATAGTCATGGCTATGTTTGGAACGATTCGGTGCTTCTACTCTCCTACATGACTGAACCGAACTGGTCAAAACAAGATTTTTTTTCCGAGCTTGATGATTTCAGATACTTTCTAGAAGAAAGAAGCGGAGCCGGCGTTTACGCGATTTCGGTGAAAGGATTAGCCTTCCCAGACAACCCTCTTATGTCAGCAGTGTTCAATGGGCAGATTTCTCAACAACCTCGTGCAGTTGTATTAAAAACGTCAAGTTGGGCAATGGCAAACTGCTTCGTGATCGAAAAAACTCTTGGCCACCACCGAGCTGACTGGTACATCGACGGGCGTATCGCCAACGGCGCTGAGCTACCAACACCATTCGCGTCTGAGGAAATCGAGTTACTCCCAAAGAACACCCCCAGAAAAATCAATATGTACAAAGGAAGCATCAAGATCTGAGATATAGATCGAAGAACGCATAGAGCCAATAGCAAGGTTTGAGTAGGGGAGCACCTCGATCAATCCCGCAATTCATATCTTCACCAAAACGAATAAAAAATCAATCCACACAAACGGACTTTGCATGCGCATCGGAGAAGAGCATAAAAAATCAGGATATTTCTGGCTGGCAGGTCGACCGGAAAGTAAAATCCCTGGCACATTAAGCATAAAAGAAAACGGAAAAATCAACCTTGAAGTGGTCGGAAACTTTGACGAAGATCCTTCACAGTTCGATGAAAATGATGACATGCTGCGAATTATTGGTCATGTAGAAAAAGATGGACTAGTCACCATCGATGACTGTTTCTACACCAGGAAGAATTTTCCGTTTGGCGGAATTTCTAAATCTGAACTAGTTTCGAATATGGTTCTTAGCGGGGGCGCTTGGGACAAAGACGAGGCTTTGCTGTTCAACACATTTTCATTTTCAACCGACTGCCTGGATGAATGGATTGGCATAACAGGCATAGAAGTTGAAAACGACAGAGAAAACAAAACAACAACAATCCGCTACACGCCTCCTGAGCAAATCGAGTTCAACCTCCACAACGGAATGAAGCTCCAGATCGGATTCTCATACACTACGCCTGGATATCCGGCCATAACAGAGGCGAAAATTACACAACGAGCCAACTTTCGTCTTACCTCTGAGGAACTGAAAGACATAGAAGACTTCAAAGCAATAGCGTATAAAATCACCAACCTATTATCTTTTGCCATTGACGACGTCGTATCGCTCAAGAATGTCTCCGCAAGATCCAACTATTTATTAGAAGACTATGGCAATGGGAGCAAACATCCAGCCAGAATCGCCATTTACTACGGAAGTGCTTTCTTCAAGGAAGACACACCCAAAAAGACTTGGCATAACATGCTTTTCCATTTTGGAAGAATCAGAGATGACGCGGAAAATATTTTCAATAACTGGCTAAACGCCTATGACGATCTTTCCCCAACTCTGGGGCTATATTTTTCCACCAGAAGCGGCGCTCAAAAATTCTTGGAAGGAAAGTTTCTAGCACTTGCACAGGGGCTAGAGACATACCATAGAAGAACATGCACCAAGACACTCATGGACGAGAAAGCTTTCTCTGCCCTAGTGGAAAAAGTCCTAGAGAATTGCCCAGCAGAACACACTGAATGGTTGGAAGGCAGACTCATGCATGGCAATGAGATCAATCTTAGAAATAGACTGAAATCCATTATCGAGCCTTTCAAAGAGCACTTGGGAACCAGCAAGACAAGATCAAAGCTTTTAACGAAGATCGTTGACACTAGAAACTATCTCACTCATTACAGCGAAAATCTGAAAGACAACTCAGCGAAAGGCCGAGAGCTCTGGGTTCTATGTACGAAAATGGAGATAATTCTCAGCTTACACTTCTTAAAAGTCATCGGCTTTGACAACAGAAAAGTCAGTGAGGTGGTAAGTGAAAACTACTCTCTCAAGCAAAAACTCAAGCTGGATTGAGCCTTACCTTGAAAGCAAGACGGCTCTGCAACCTCAGCCATCTGCTTAATTGAAAGGATAGATCTGCGGCGCAAATTTGCGCCGCTACGATCACAGCCTAAAATGTTGAGGCAAGCCAAAAAATATCAATTTAAATCAAGGCTTATTCAATCGTTCGACGCCTGCCAGAGAGCATATCTCGTCAATGCACTTGTCTAGATCTTTATAAATTTCACTGCCGGTGAAGCGCAGCACATGCCACCCCTGACCATAAAGCCAGCGATCTCTTTGCGCGTCATGGGTTCGCTGGTATTTTGTCTTGTGGTACTCATGCCCATCCAGCTCAATAGCAATTTTGTGCTCAGGTAAAGCAAAGTCAAGCCTGTACTTTCCAACACTATACTGAGGGTGTAAGTGAAGATCCAGGAAAGCCAGATTGTAAAACATTTGTTCAAGCGGAGAAGTGATCAGATTTCCAATGAACTCGTAGCCTAAATTAGGATCACGATTCAAGACTCTCGATAAAATTTCGTCCCCCTCGAAAACTGGCAGAACCAATTCACCTTCTCGGGTAGATCTTGCCTTGGATCGATCTACTAAAGGCACGATCTGACCAGGCCCCGCCTGGTAGTATGAATCTACGATTCGACACCCTAAACATGGACAGCCCGCCGCGACGCATCCTTTTGATATCACCCGCTTGTCAACTGTCATTGACATGTATGAGTGAGTAAAAGTTCCGTCCCCCTCCAGCTTGACCATCAGATATCCATCTGGAGTTTTAAAAATATCATCAAGTTTCTGCTTTGTAACTGTCCCTTTATATCGCCTATATCGGTGATGCTTCAGGCCTTTTAGCAGCAATCCGCCCTCATCGCTAAAAGGATAAGCCATCAATCCTTCCTGCAACTCTACGCCTTTTTCAGTCTCAATCACGGGATATTTTTCTTTACCGTCCTCCACTGCGGCTTGAAATAACATACAACCTAAACATTCGCACCCACTCCCTTTACACTCCTTGACTAGTACAAAATCGCCGAATTCTTCTGATACAATCACAAAAATTCTTCGATCATCGCTGGAATGCACTAGAGCATAGTTGTCTGGAGTCAAATTCCACCTCACTACAGCAGGGTTTGTCTTCCGGCTACACTTCCGCAAGCGGCTAAGCCAGCACCCAATTATACTCAGGCAGGAGTCTCAGAGGAAACCGTAAGGGCAGAGCGAGGTAGAATTAATAGGTGTATTGCGCTTGCTTTGTGCGGCAAACGTGTAGGCTTTTAACTCAGTCAGTTCGAGGCAAGACGGCGTTGCGTTTGATCATCAATATTTTGCGCCACGTATCGGATTAACCCGAGAGGGGACTTGCATTCGATAATTTCATACAAAACGCCTCTGCGACTACGTGGCAGTTTGGCATGTAGCCAATTCAGCTACCACCTTTTCTCTACCGGCTCCAAATCAAGGGTTGAGAATTTTATAGACTCCAAAAACTCGTCAAAGCTTGAGTACAGAAGAAATATCCCTCTAAAAGGCCAAGCCTGCATCATTCCCTCACCCCCGGCTATCTTAGATGACTTTATGTCCCCCTCGACAACGCCCTCTAAAGCCGAGCGAAGCTGTTTGCTTTCATAGTCAGGAAAACTGTCAAACCAAAAACCACTCCCGCCCGCACAACGCTTTAGCTGCTCAGCAAAGGAATTTCTGACCAGGCTTTTGGGCAAGCGAAACCTGAAAGAAAGAAGGCAATCCATTAAGTCCGTATATTTTAGTTCATAAAAATCACTACAGATCACAGGCTCCCTATCCTGTATAGCTTTCCCATATGAACACCCATCCCACAAGGCATGCCAAACAAGACCTTGCAACTTAAATGGTTTCTGGCAATAGGAGCACTCATTTACTAACCATAAGCGATGTTTAGAGCAAGCCCTAACATAGTTCTGATGTCCTCGACGCCAATATGAATATCCAAACGTACTGGCATCAGAGCGCATACAGTACGCGCACATACCGACTGCATGCCTACCACTACCTCCTCTAACCACGTCATTCGTATTATGACCATCACCAAACATAGGATAAGGCAAGAAGCGCTGATCCTCATCTACAGGTATTCGCCAAAGCGGGCTCGTCGTGTGCAAATGAAGAAGCCTATTTCCATCATACACAGTCGACAAAACTGCCGCGAAGAGTAATTTTCTAAGATTTCTTGAGTTCCAGCCATTGACCTGTAGCTTTAAAAAAACAAATCGAGAGTCATCTTCATGAAAGAACAACCTGCATCTTGAAATATAAGACTCGAAGGCCTCTTCATGTTGAATCTTGAGAATTTTTTGTATGAGTACTGATCGGCTAGCGGTCCTTCCCCATAAAGGACCAGTGGCACACAGGACGCATGAAATTAGACTTGAGACAACTGATAGTATGTAGCGACAGATTCTATTAAACGGCGACAGAATCTATTACACAGCTTCAGGGGTGACAAGCTTTTGTAGGAGCGAAGCTTGCTCGCGATAAATCCGCAACGATAACGCGCGCTGGCAGGTGTATCGCCGCTGCGCGGCTATCGCGAGCAAGCTTCGCTCCTACAGAAGATCAGAAGATCAGCGGCTATCGCGGGCAAGCCTCGCTCCTACAGAAGAAAGAGAGCGGCAGATCAGGCCGCCTGGACGGCCCGCTGCAACCGATGGAAACCACGGCTGAAATACACCAGCGAATCGCCGTGTTCGCGCACGCAGATTTCATCCAACTGCACCAGCATCACCGAATGGGTGCCGATTTCCTGGACCTCGGTGATCCGCCCCTGCAGGCTGGCGAGGGCACCGTCGAGCACCGGCAGGGCGTCCTGGCCGTCGCGCCAGGGGTGCAGGCTGAAGCGCTGCTCCATCTCTACCCCGGTCATGCCGGCGAAGTGCCGGGCGACTTCTTCGTGTTCGCCGCACAGCACGTTGACGCAAAGTCGGCCGTTGCGCTTGAACACCGGGTTCAGGGCGCTGTTGCGGTTGACGCAGACCATCAGGCTGGGCGGGCTATCGGTGACCGAGCAGACCGCGGTGGCGGTGATGCCGCAGCGTCCGGCCGGGCCGTTGCTGGTGATGACGTTGACCGCCGCGGTCATGTGCGCCATGGCATTGCGAAAGGCCTGTTGCTTGGGATCGAGTTGAGTCATGACAGATTCCTCGGGTGAGCCCGCGGGCGCCGGCAATCGCTGGTCGCCCCGCGGGTCATTCAGGTCGGGCGGCGCTTACTGGCGGATGCGGTCGAGCATGTTGATGTCGTCCGGGTTGGTCAGGTGCGGCACCGTCCAGCCGTCGAGGTCGTAGTCGCCGAGGCATTTGTCCACCAGCTCGGTCATGGCTTTCATCGAGCCGGTGGCCTGGGCATGGCGCAGGCACTGCATGCGGATTTCGTCCTGGCTACCGGCATAGTTGATTTCATACAGCTCGTGGCGGCCGCCGAACTCGGTGCCGATGGCATCCCACAGCAGCTTGAGGATCTTGATCCGCTCCTCGTGGCCCATGCCCGCCGAGCCCCGGCAATAGGTGCTCAGGTACTGGTTGAGGACCGGGTCCTTGAGGTCGCGGGAGCCGGACGGCAGGTAGATCAGGCCGCTGGCCACCACCTGTTCGATGATCTTCTTGATGTCGGTGTAGGCCTGGGGCGCCAGTACCCGGTAGGCCTGCAAGGCCTGGGCGCTGGGCAGGAAGGCGCCATTGAGCCATTCGCTGGCGTTGCCGTGCATGGCATCGGTCAGCGACCAGAACAGGTTGCGCCAGGCCACCACCTCGCCGACCTGCGCCTGCACCCCGCGAAACTCCAGGGAACCGGTGCACTGCAAGGCCTTGACCAGCAGCCCGGTGATGAAGTCGAGCTTGACCGCCAGGCGGGTGCAGCCCTGCATCGGGAACAGCCGGCCGAAACCGCCTTGCGGGAACCACTGCCGGCAGCGCTCGAAGTCGCGGTAGATCAGCACGTTTTCCCAGGGGATGAACACCTTGTCCATGATCAGGATCGCGTCGTTCTCGTCGAAGCGGCTGGACAGCGGGTAGTCGAACGGCGAGCCAGTCATGCCGGCCTGCAGTTCATAGGACGGGCGGCAGATCAGCTTCATGCCGCGGGTGTTCATCGGCGCGATGAACATCAGGGCGAAGTCGGTATTGTCCCCCAGCAGCTGCGCCGAACCCTGGCCGACGAAGTTGTAGTGGGTCAGGGCCGAGTTGGTGGCCACCACCTTGGCGCCGCTGACGATGATCCCGCCCTCGACTTCCTCGTCCACCGAGATGAACACGTCCTTGACCTGGTCCACCGGTTTGTCGCGGTCGATCGGCGGGTTGACGATGGCGTGGTTGAGGTACAGGCAGGCTTCCTGGATGCGCTTGTACCAGGTGCGGGCGTTGTCTGCGAACTGGCCGTAGAACTCCGGGTTGGCGCCCAGGGCGCTGCCGAAGGCGGCCTTGTAGTCCGGGCTGCGGCCCATCCAGCCGTAGGTCAGGCGCGACCACTCGGCGATGGCGTCGCGCTGCTGGCGCAGGTCGTCGGCGCTTTTCGCCGAGCGGAAGAACTTGTGGGTGTAGCCGCCGTTGCCGGTGTCGGTGGCCCAGCACAGCTTGTCCTTGGTCTCGGGGTCGTGCAGGGCATCGTAGAGGCGCGCCATGGAGGCGGCGGAGTTGCGGAACGCCGGGTGGCTGGTCACGTCCTTGACCCGGTCGCCATAAATGTAGATTTCGCGATCATCGCGCAGGCTGGCCAGGTATTCGGCGCCGGTCAGCGGGCGGTTGGTCTCGGC
>NZ_JACNAC010000073.1:0-29445 GCF_017349775.1 Pseudomonas sp. GW460-12-10-14-TSB1 | reverse complement strand
GGCGCGTAGTCCGGCAGAACCGCCTCGACCTTGCCTTGCTCCTTGAGGAACACCGCGGTGTCGGTGATGGCCTTGGTGGTTGGTGCGCCGAGGCTGATGACCTGGTCGGCCGCCAGTGGGTAGACGTTGCCCTGCAACAGCAGCGGGATGTCGCTGGCCTTGGCGCCGGAGAGTTTCACCAGCTTGTCGACGTTGCTCTGCTCGGCCAGCCAGGCTTTTGGGTCCTTGCGGTAATCGGCGTAGGCGTCCAGGGTCACCTTGGCGAAGGCGGTGACGATTTGCGGGTGCTTCTCGGCGAAGTCCTTGCGCACGATCCAGGCGTCGAAGGTCGGCGCGCCGAACTGGGCCAGTTCGCCGGAGGTGATCAGCACCTTGCCGTTTTCCTTGGCCACGCCCAGCGCTGGGTCCCAAACGTAGGTGGCGTCGATGTCGCCGCGTTTCCAGGCGGCGATGATCGCCGGTGGCGCGAGGTTGAGAATCTGTACTTTCGACGGGTCGATTTTCCAGTGCTTGAGCGCGGCCAGCAGGCTGTAGTGGCCGGTGGAAACGAAGGGCACGGCGACTTTCTTGCCGACCAGGTCCTGGGGTGTCTTGATCCCGGATCCGTCGCGGGCCACCAGGGCCTCGGCGGCACCGATCTGGGTGGCGATGAGGAAGGTTTCCACCGGCACCTTGCGGGTGATCGCGGCGGTCAGCGGGCTGGAACCGAGGTAGCCGATCTGCACATCGCCCGAAGCGATGGCGGCGATGATGTCGGCGCCGTTGTCGAACTTGCGCCAGTCGATCTTGGCCTGGGTGACTTTTTCGTAGGTGCCGTCGGCCTGGGCGACCTTCGCTGGATCGACGGTGGTCTGGTAGGCGACGGTGACGTCGGCTGCCTGGGCGAAGAAGCTCGCGGTGGCCAGGGAGACGGCCGCCAGGAGGCGAAGGGGAAAGTGCAGTTTCATCATGAAGCTCCTCGACAGGCGACCAAGTGTGGACGTGGGAGGAGACTAAATGATCTAAAAATCTAAAAATAAATAACTTTTTAGAATTAGCTTAAAAGAGGAATCTTCTAAAGAGAGCACTTTTTTGAAGGGGGACGCTTTGCGCTCCATCGCGAGCAAGCTCGCTCCTACGCATTGGTCTTCTGTAGGAGCGAGGCTTGCCCGCGATAAGCGCCGCAGGCGCTTAGTTGCTGATCGCCAGGATACTTGCCTGATACGAGCCGACAAACACGTCGAAATCGCCGACTTCGTTCTGCTCCAGCTCGGCCTGTTGCTGCAGGGAGCTGCGCGCCGCTTCTTCGAAACGCGCCTGGTCTTCCTTGTCCAGGGACTCGCTGCGGAAGAACTCGGCATGGGCCAGGCTCTGGCGCAGGGAGAACTGGCTGAAGCTTTCCTTGTGCTCCTGCATGGCGGCCAGGACCTGGGCCGAAGGCGTCAGGGACGCATCCTTGACCTTGGCCAGCTGGGCGTCCAGCGCCTTGCTGTGGGCGTCGCTGCCGTGGCTGCGGTCGAGCAGGGCGGCCAGCGGCGCGATCTTTTCCAGCAGTTCGCCGGCCCATTCCTTGAGCTCCACCGTCTGCCCCTGGCGCTGCAGGTGCAGGCCCGGACGGCGACCTTCCTTGACCACTTTGAGGAAGTTCGAGGTGGCGTTGCCGCACTCGTTGTTCTCCAGCAGCGGGCTTTCGTTGAGCGCGCAATACAGCAGGAAGGCATCGAGGAAGCGGGCTTCCTGCACGTCGATGCCCATCGGCAGGAATGGGTTGATGTCCAGGCAACGGACTTCGACGTATTGGATGCCGCGGGCCATCAACGCCTGGATCGGCCGCTCGCCAGTGTAGGTCACGCGTTTCGGGCGGATGTTGGAGTAGTACTCGTTTTCGATCTGCAGGATGTTGGTGTTGAGTTGGACCCACTCACCGTCCTGGTGGGTGCCGATCTCCACATAAGGCGCGTACGGCGTGGCGACGGCCTTGCGCAGGCTGTCGGTGTAACTGTTCAGGTCGTTGTAGCAAGGGGTCAGGCCGGCCTGGGCGTTGCTCTGGTAGCCCAGGTCGCTCATGCGCAGGCTGGTGGCGTACGGCAGGTACAGGGTCTCGGCGTCCAGCTGTTCCAGCTGGTGCGAGCGCCCGCGCAAGAAGCCCGCGTCCAGCGCCGGCGAGGCGCCGAACAGGTACATCAGCAGCCAGCTGTAGCGACGGAAGTTGCGGATCAGCGCGATGTACGCCGACGACTGATAGTCGCGGTCGCTGCCGACAAAGCCTTCGGCCTGCTTGAGCAGCGGCCAGAGCTGCTCCGGCAGGGAGAAGTTGTAGTGGATCCCGGCGATGCACTGCATGGTCTTGCCGTAACGCAGGGCCAGGCCCTTGCGGTACACGTACTTGAGCTGGCCGATGTTGGAGGTGCCGTAATAGGCGATCGGGATGTCTTCCTCGGCCGGCAACGGGCACGGCATCGATGGACTCCACAGGTACTCGTTGCCGAGTTTGCTGTAGGCGAAACGGTGAATCTTGTCGAGGCTGGCCAGGGTGTCCGCCGGATCGGACAGGGCTGGGGTGATGAACTCCAGCAGCGACTCGGAATAATCGGTGGTGATCTGTTCGTTGGTCAGCGCGGAACCCAGTTCTTCCGGGTGCGGGGTCTGGGCCAGGCGCGCTTCGCCGGTCACGCGCAGGCATTCGCGCTCGATACCGTGCAGGCACTGCTCGAGCAGAGAGAGGTTAGCGCGCTCGCCGAGCAGAGCCAGGCGGCGGTTGAGAAGTTCGCTCAAGTTGGATTCCTTCACGCGTCAGTCGCCCCAATATGGGGGTGGGCAGGACGGTCTACAAGGGTGAAGTTGAAACTGGCGTTTTCGCCTGGTCGTTGAGCCGGCCTGGCCCTATTTTGCAAGCACCACGCTTCATCCCTGAATCTGGCTTTAGCGCAGGCAGAAAACTCCGACGCCGCTTTCGCAGCGCCGAAATTAACTCAAATCGATGACAGGGAGCTAGGTTTGTCGATGTTCGAAGGCGGGCCGCGTCGCTAGCGGACGAATTGGCGTCGCGGCTGCCACCAAAGGGGCCCTCAGAGGACCGCGAACGTGCCTTGTGCCTTGGCGATCAGTTTGTCGCCTTGCATCACATCGGCCTCGACCACCAGGGTGCGGCGGCCCGGGTGGATCACTCGGGCGTGGCAGACCACGTCGCCCTCGGCGACGGCGCGGATGTAGTTGATCTTGCACTCGATGGTCGCGCTCTGCTGGTCGAAGCCGTGGGAGCTGGAACAGGCCAGCCCCATGGCGATGTCGACCAGGCTGAAGATCGCCCCACCGTGCAGCTTCTGGCCGCGATTGCGCAGCTGCGGCGTCAGCGTCAGGGCGACGTCGGCTTCCCCGACCTCCAGGTGCTGCAGACGGCAGCCGAGCAGTTGGCTGAACGCGCTTTCGGTCAAGCCGGCCGGGATCTCCATCAGCGTTTCTTCAACTGCTTGGCGTTGGCGAACAGCGATGCCATGGCGTTGTTGGTCGGCGCCGCGGCCACGCTTTCCTTGCGCGGGGCGCTGTTGCCCGACGAACGCGGTGCCGAGCCTGGACGCGAACCGCGAGCGCCGTCGATCTTCTCGCCCGGGGTGTCGCTCATGCGCATCGACAGGCCGACGCGTTTGCGCGGGATGTCGACTTCCATGACCTTGACCTTGACCACGTCGCCGGCCTTCACCGCTTCACGCGGGTCCTTGATGAACTTCTCCGACAGCGCCGAGATGTGCACCAGGCCGTCCTGGTGCACGCCGATGTCGACGAAGGCACCGAAGTTGGTGACGTTGGTCACCACGCCTTCGAGGATCATCCCCAGTTGCAGGTCCTTGAGGTCTTCGACGCCTTCCTGGAACTCGGCGGTCTTGAACTCGGGGCGTGGGTCGCGGCCGGGCTTGTCCAGTTCCTGGAGGATGTCGGTGACGGTCGGCAGGCCGAAGGTCTCGTCGGTGAACTTCTTCGGATCCAGGCGCTTGAGGAAGCCGCTGTCGCCGATCAGCGAGCGGATGTCGCGGTCGGTCTCGGCGGCGATGCGCTGCACCAGCGGATAGGCTTCCGGGTGCACCGCGGACGCGTCCAGCGGGTTGTCGCCGTTCATCACACGGAGGAAGCCGGCGGCCTGTTCGAAGGTCTTTTCACCCAGGCGGGCGACCTTCTTCAGCGCGGCGCGGGTCTTGAACGCACCGTTTTCATCACGGTGGCTGACGATGTTCTGCGCCAGGGTGGTGTTGAGGCCGGAGATCCGCGCCAGCAGGGCCACCGAGGCGGTGTTGACGTCCACGCCGACGGCGTTCACGCAGTCCTCGACCACCGCATCCAGGCCACGAGCCAGCTTCAGCTGCGACACGTCGTGCTGGTACTGGCCGACGCCGATGGATTTCGGATCGATCTTCACCAGTTCGGCCAGTGGGTCCTGCAGGCGGCGGGCGATGGACACCGCGCCACGGATCGACACGTCGAGGTCGGGGAATTCCTTGGCGGCCAGTTCCGACGCCGAATACACCGAAGCGCCCGCCTCGGAGACCATGACTTTGGTCATGCGCATGGCCGGGTATTTCTTGATCAGCTCGGCGGCCAGCTTGTCGGTTTCCCGGCTGGCGGTGCCGTTGCCGATGGCGATCAGGTCCACCGAGTGCTTGGCGCACAGCGCGGCCAGCACGGCGATGGTCTGGTCCCACTTGTTGTGCGGTACGTGGGGGTAAACGGTGGCGTGGTCCAGCAGCTTGCCAGTGGCATCCACCACCGCGACCTTGCAGCCGGTGCGCAGGCCCGGGTCGAGGCCCAGGGTCGCGCGCGGGCCGGCCGGAGCGGCCAGCAGCAGGTCGTGCAGGTTGTGGGCGAAGACGTTGATCGCCTCGGTTTCGGCGCTGTCGCGCAGCTCGCCCAGCAGGTCGGTTTCCAGGTGGGTGTAGAGCTTGACCTTCCAGGTCCAGCGCACCACTTCGCCGAGCCATTTGTCCGCCGGGCGGTTCTGGTTCTGGATGCCGACCTGCTGGCCGATCATGCCTTCGCATGGGTGCATGGTGCCCGGCAGTTCGTCGCCGACTTTCAGCGCGGAGCTGAGGATGCCTTCGTTGCGGCCACGGAAAATCGCCAGGGCGCGGTGCGACGGCATGCTCTTCAGCGGTTCGTCGTGTTCGAAGTAATCGCGGAACTTGGCGCCTTCCTCTTCCTTGCCGGCGATCACACGGGCACTGAGGGTGGCTTCCTGCTTGAGGTAGTTGCGCAGCTTGTCCAGCAGGCTGGCGTCTTCGGCGAAGCGCTCCATGAGGATGTACTTGGCGCCTTCGAGGGCGGCCTTCACATCGGCCACGCCTTTTTCCGCGTCGACGAAGCGCGCGGCTTCGCTTTCCGGGGTCAGGCTCGGGTCGTTGAACAGGCCGTCCGCCAGTTCGCCGAGGCCGGCTTCCAGGGCGATCTGGCCCTTGGTGCGGCGCTTCTGCTTGTACGGCAGGTAGAGGTCTTCGAGGCGAGTCTTGGTGTCGGCGAGCTTGATGTCGCGGGCCAGTTCCGGGGTCAGCTTGCCCTGCTCCTCGATGCTGGCGAGGATGCTGATGCGCCGTTCGTCGAGTTCTCGCAGGTAGCGCAGGCGCTCTTCCAGATGACGCAGCTGGGTGTCATCGAGGCTGCCGGTCACTTCCTTCCGGTAGCGGGCGATGAAGGGCACGGTGGAGCCTTCATCCAATAGAGCGACGGCCGCTTCGACCTGTTGTGGGCGTACACCGAGTTCCTCGGCAATGCGGCTGTTGATGCTGTCCATAAAACCACCTGACAAATTGTGAAAGCAGGCCCGCCGGCACGGAAAACTGGGCTCGGCGAGTCTGGTTGAGCGGCCTGGCGTGCGCCGCTGCCTGGATCAAAGGGCTGCCTGTTGACCCGTGAAATCGAACAATTACTGCCTGGCCGGGAAAAATAAAAAGTGGCCACGGGCGATAACGATCAGAGGTTGCCTGACACAAAAGGCGGCGCATTATAACCAGCGTTCCAGTCTTCGGGGGTATCGGCCCACTGGCGGCCGACGGCGGGTTTTCTGGCGGTTGAGGAAAAATCTGCTAACAATGCACACGGTGCGTATAACGGCAGCTACGCCATAATGCGCACCGAGATAAAAGGAGCATCTGATGAGCAGCACTGCACAAACTGCCGAAGGCGAAAAAATTCTTATTGTTGACGACGACCCTGGGCTGAGCAGCCTGCTGGAGCGCTTCTTCGTCAGCAAGGGCTACCGTGCCCGCGCGGTTCCCAACACCGAGCAGATGGACCGTCTGCTGGGTCGCGAAGTCTTCAACCTGGTCGTCCTCGACCTGATGCTGCCTGGCGAAGACGGCCTGACCGCGTGCCGCCGCCTGCGCAGTGCGAACAACCAGATCCCGATCATCATGCTCACCGCCAAGGGCGACGAGCTGAGCCGGATCAAGGGCCTGGAACTGGGCGCCGACGATTACCTGGCCAAGCCGTTCAACCCCGACGAGCTGATGGCGCGGGTCAAGGCCGTGCTGCGTCGCCAGTCGGCTCCGGTGCCGGGCGCGCCGGGCAGCGAAGACGAAAATGTCACCTTCGGCGACTATGAGCTGTCCCTGGCCACCCGCGAACTCAAGCGCGGCGCCGAAGTGCACATGCTCACCACCGGTGAGTTCGCGGTGCTCAAGGCTCTGGTGATGAACGCTCGCCAGCCGCTGACCCGCGACAAGCTGATGAACCTGGCCCGTGGCCGCGAGTGGGATGCTTTGGAGCGCTCCATCGACGTGCAGATTTCCCGTCTGCGCCGGATGATCGAGCCCGATCCGTCCAAGCCGCGTTATATCCAGACGGTCTGGGGCGTGGGTTACGTGTTCGTGCCGGATGGCACCACCACCAAGTGACCGATGATTTGTAGGAGCGAGCGCGACTCGCTCCTGCAAAGCGTGTAATGGCTGTTTATGAAAACCCCGCTGTGGTTCCCGCAAAGCTTCTTCTCCCGCACCCTCTGGCTGGTGCTGATCGTGGTGCTGTTCTCCAAGGCGCTGACCCTGGTTTATCTGCTGATGAACGAGGACGTGCTGGTGGACCGCCAGTACAGCCACGGCGTGGCCCTGACCCTGCGCGCCTATTGGGCCGCCGACGAATCCAACCGCGACCAGATCGCCGAGGCTGCCGGGCTGATCAAGGTGGTCGGCAGCGGTGTGCCGGCGGGCGAGCAGCATTGGCCCTACAGCGAGATCTACCAGCGGCAGATGCAGGCCGAACTGGGCGCCGACACTGAAGTGCGCCTGCGCATGCACGCACCGCCAGCGCTCTGGGTGCGCGCGCCGAGCCTGGGCGATGGCTGGCTGAAAGTGCCGCTGTACCCGCACCCGCTGCGGGGGCAGAAGATCTGGAGCGTGCTCGGCTGGTTCCTGGCGATCGGTCTGTTATCCACGGCTTCGGCGTGGATCTTCGTCAGCCAGCTCAACCAGCCCCTCAAGCGCCTGGTCTATGCCGCCCGGCAACTGGGGCAGGGGCGCAGCGTGCGCCTGCCGATCAGCGATACGCCGAGCGAGATGACCGAGGTGTACCGCGCCTTCAACCAGATGGCCGAGGATGTGGAGCAGGCCGGGCGCGAACGCGAGCTGATGCTGGCGGGGGTGTCCCACGACCTGCGCACGCCGCTGACCCGTCTGCGCCTGTCGCTGGAGCTGATGGGCAGCCACAATGACCTGACCGACGACATGGTCCGCGACATCGAGGACATGGACGCGATTCTCGACCAGTTCCTGGCCTTCATCCGCGACGGCCGCGACGAGTCGGTGGAGGAGGTCGATCTCAGCGACCTGGTGCGCGAAGTGGCGGCGCCCTACAACCAGAACGATGAAAAGGTGCACTTGCGCCTGGAGCCGATCCCGCCGTTCCCGCTGCGCCGGGTGTCGATGAAGCGCCTGCTGAACAACCTGATCGGCAACGCGCTGAACCACGCTGGGACGGAAGTCGAAGTGGCGGCCTATGTGTCAGGCGACACCAGCGCGCCTTATGTGGTGCTGAGTGTGATGGACCGTGGCGCGGGTATCGATCCGTCGGAGCTGGAGGCGATCTTCAACCCCTTCACCCGCGGCGACCGTGCCCGAGGCGGCAAAGGCACCGGCCTGGGCCTGGCCATCGTCAAGCGAATCGCCTCGATGCACGGTGGCAATGTCGAATTGCGCAACCGCGCCGATGGCGGCCTGGAAGCGCGGGTGCGCTTGCCATTGGGGTTGTTGTTGCCGAGGGATGCGGTCTGAAGGCAGCTACAAGCGGCAAGCTACAAGCCATAAGCGGCAAGTGAGGAGTCGCTTTTCTCTTGCAGCTTGCAGCTAAAAGCTTGCCGCTGCCCTTAACCCTTGCCCTTGGTCCGGGTCATGTTCGGGCCACCGTTTTTCTCGATGTGCTCGATAATGATCCCCGCCACGTTCTTGCCGGTGGTGGTCTCGATGCCTTCCAGGCCCGGAGAGGAATTCACTTCCATCACCAGCGGCCCGTGGTTCGAGCGCAGGATATCCACGCCCGCCACGCTCAGGCCCATGACCTTGGCCGCGCGCAGGGCGGTCATGCGTTCTTCCGGGGTGATCTTGATCAGGCTGGCGCTGCCGCCACGGTGCAGATTGGAGCGGAACTCGCCCGGTTTGGCCTGGCGTTTCATCGCGGCAATCACCTTGTCGCCGACCACGAAGCAGCGAATGTCGGCGCCGCCGGCTTCCTTGATGTACTCCTGGACCATGATGTTCTGCTTCAGGCCCATGAAGGCCTCGATCACCGACTCGGCCGCTGTGGCGGTTTCGCACAGCACCACGCCTATGCCCTGGGTGCCTTCCAGTACCTTGATCACCAGCGGCGCGCCGTTGACCATCTCGATCAGGTCGGGAATGTCGTCCGGCGAGTGGGCGAAGCCGGTCACCGGCAGGCCGATGCCACGACGGGACAGCAGTTGCAGGGAGCGCAGCTTGTCCCGCGAGCGGGCGATGGCCACCGATTCGTTGAGCGGGAACACGCCCATCATTTCAAACTGGCGCAGCACCGCGCAGCCATAGAAGGTCACCGAGGCGCCGATCCGTGGAATCACCGCATCGAAACCCTCCAGCGGCTTGCCGCGGTAGTGGATCTGCGGTTTGTGACTGGCAATGTTCATATAGGCGCGCAGGGTGTCGACCACCACCATTTCATGGCCACGCTCGGTGCCGGCTTCGACCAGGCGACGAGTGGAATACAGACGCGGGTTACGCGACAGCACAGCGATCTTCATGCAACACCTGTGGCAGAGGTAGTGGACACCGGGAACACCGGTTTGTCTTGAACGTATTTGATCCCTGGATTGACCACCAACTGGCCATCGATCAGGGCTTTGGAACCGAGCAGCAGGCGGTAGCGCATGGCTTTGCGGCAGGCGAGGGTGAACTCTACCCGCCAGACCCGATCGCCGAGCGCCAGGGTGGTGCTGATCACGTAGCGCACCTGCGCCTGGCCGTTGGAGCTCTTGATGGTTTTCATCGCCACCAGCGGCGCTTCGCAACGCCGGTGACGCAACTGCACCACGCTGCCCAGGTGCGCGTTGAAGCGCACCCACTGCTCACCGTCGCGCTCGAACGGCTCGATCTCGGTGGCATGCAGGCTGGAGGTGCTGGCGCCGGTATCGATCTTGGCGCGCAGGCCGGCGACTCCCAAATCCGGAAGCGCCACCCACTCGCGCAGACCCACGACGGTCAAATGGTCAAATGTCTTCAAATGTGCTCAACCGCTGAGGAACCCGCTCGTACCGTCAAGCGGCCGAATTCGCGGTATTCACGCAGAATAATGGGTAAAAGGCGACAGATATCTAAGCCCGGTCCCGCAGCTCCCGGACGGGCTGCTGCAGAGCCTCGCATTCTAAACCGAGCCATCGCAATTCATGGCACGAGAGAAACGGTAGTACAGTTCGAAAATATTTCAGAATGAGGAAATGCCATGGCACAAAAAGCCGAAGACGACGACAAGGTCCGTCTGGATAAATGGCTGTGGGCGGCGCGCTTCTACAAGACCCGTGCGCTGGCCAAGGCCGCCATCGAAAGCGGCAAGGTGCATCACCGTGGCGAGCGCTGCAAACCGGGCAAGGAGCCGAGGGTCGGCGACGAGTATGAGATACGCACTGGTTTCGACGAACGCACCGTGGTGGTCCAGGCCCTGTCGATCGTGCGCCGTGGGGCGCCGGAAGCGCAGACCCTCTATACGGAAACCGAAGCCAGCATCGCCAAGCGGGAAAATGCCGCCGCCCTGCGCAAGGCCGGTGCCCTGGGTGTGAGCACCGATGGCAAGCCGACCAAGAAACAGCGGCGCGACCTGTTCAAGTTCCACAGCCACGAATAAGCCCCTGTAGGAGCGAGGCTTGCCCGCGATCAGCTGCGAAGCAGCGGTTGCAGCCCTCTCACTATTCTCTGGAGGGCGCACTTGTGCATTCAATCACCGGCAAGCCGGCTCCTGCTCAGGCCGTAGCCCGTACCACGCTCAGGCGCGACAGCAACGGCAGCTTGCCCAGCAGGTTGAACAGCGGGTCGGTCACCCGCAGCAGGAGGTTCGAGGCCTTGGCCGCGTACGGGGTGTAGTAGCCCCAGCCGAGTGCCCAGACCGCCAGCAGCACACCGCCGATATAGTCGTCCTGGCCCCAGTGCGCGCCGGCCACCAGGCGCGGCATCATGAACAGCAGGGTCAGGCCCCAGATCACCAGGAACTGGCCGACGCTGCGGCTGAACACGCCCATGAACAGTGCCCAGATTAGCAAGACCGAAGCGTGGTCGCCGGGGAAGCTCTGGCTGGAACGGTCCTTGAGCTCCCAGGTTTTTTCCCAGTGCGGGAAGTAGTCGCTCATGTGCACGGCATCCTGGAGCATCATCGACGGGCTGTCGTGCTGCCAGCCCATGGCATCGGCGAGCCTGGAGAACAACAGGCGGATAATCAGCATCAAGACCAGGATCGACAGGAAGCCGAAAAACGCTCGGCGCACGTCCAGGGCTTTGAACACCCAGTCCCCGCGAATCAACAGGGTCAGCAGGATCAGCCCGACTATCGCGTCAAAAGGCCTGAGGCTGGCTACAGCCCAGATATGCAGCCAGGTGGAGTTGCTCGCAAGGGGAGCATTCAGCAGGCGGAACAGCCATTCGTCGAACATCACACAAAGCATGTGCCCGCTTGGCCATAACCAGAAACCCAACAGCGCCAGAGGGAGCAAGTTGCACAGCACCAGCTTGCCGAGGTTCCACCTTGCTTGGAACAAACCCGGATTGTTCATAAAATGCCTCCAACGGCAGAAAATCGTGCACCGTAACAGTGCGTAAATCGCAATTTTCATGTCTTGTAACCATTTTGTCATCACTTCAGATACCCAGACCTATGACTCATTTGCCGGATACCGACTTCACCCAACGCTTCATCTTCGATGACAGCGACGCCCGCGGCGAGCTGGTGGCGTTGGAGCGCAGCTATGCCGAAGTCCTCGCCAAACACGCTTACCCGGAGCCAGTCGCGCAACTGCTCGGCGAGCTGATGGCGGCGGCCGCGCTGCTGGTCGGCACGCTGAAGTTCGATGGCTTGCTGATCCTCCAGGCACGTTCCGAAGGCCCGGTGCCGTTGCTGATGATCGAGTGCTCCAGCGAGCGCGAGATCCGTGGCCTGGCGCGCTACGACGCGGAGCAGATTGCCCCGGACGCTACCCTGGCCGACCTGATGCCCAATGGCGTGCTGGCCCTGACCGTCGACCCGACCCACGGCCAGCGTTACCAGGGCATCGTCGACCTGGACGGCGCCACCCTGTCGGAATGCTTCACCAACTATTTCGTCATGTCCCAGCAGGTCGGCACCCGTTTCTGGTTGCACGCTGACGGTCGTCGCGCCCGTGGCCTGCTGCTGCAGCAACTGCCGGCCGACCGCCTCAAGGATGAAGAAGAACGCGCCGCTAGCTGGCAGCACATCACCGCGCTGGGCAGCACCCTGACTGCCGATGAACTACTGAGCCTGGACAACGAAACCGTGCTCCATCGCCTCTACCATGAAGAAGCCGTGCGCCTGTTCGATGTGCAGCCGCTACGCTTCCGTTGCAGCTGCTCGCGGGAACGCTCGGGCAATGCGCTGGTCAGTCTGGGTCTGGAAGATGCGCAGAAGCTGGTGGTCGAACACGGCGGCAGCATCGAGATCGATTGCCAGTTCTGCAACGAGCGCTACCTGTTCGATGCGGCCGATATCAGCCAATTGTTCGCCGGAGCGGGTGTCGAGTCGCCGTCAGATACTCGTCACTAAAACGGTTCAGCGCAGGTAAATCACCTGGCAAGCGCCGGATTAACGCCGTTCTGACGGGAGGGCCCTACTCTTTTTGGGCTTTTCTGGCATAATCCGGCGCACTTTTTTCGCGGTAGTAGTGCACGACTTTCTACTACAAAACGTTTGGAGCACTCGGCCACTGGCCGACGGGGAACCTCATGACGCAAGCCAATAACGCCGTGTACACCGATCTGAGTGTTGATGATCTGGTCAAAGAAGCCCTGAACCGCGGTGAAGGCGAGCTTGCCGATACCGGCGCGCTGGTTGTTCGTACCGGTCACCGTACCGGCCGTTCGCCAGTCGATCGTTTCATCGTTGAAGAGCCGAGCACCCAGGACGCTATCGCCTGGGGCCCGATCAACCGCAAGTTCCCGGCCGACAAGTTCGATGCCCTGTGGGCTCGCGTCGAGGCGTTCAACAACGCGCAAGAGCACTTCGTTTCCCATGTGCATGTAGGTGCTTCCGACGAGCACTACCTGGCCGTGAAGATGACCACCCAGACTGCCTGGCAGAACCTGTTCGGTCGTTGCCTGTTCATCAACCCGGCCCAGTACAACCCGGCTGGCCGTGATGAGTGGCAGGTGCTCAACGTTGCCAACTTCGAATGCGTTCCAGAGCGTGACGGCACCAACTCCGACGGTTGCGTGATCCTCAACTTCGCTCAGAAGAAAGTGCTGATCGCCGGCATGCGCTACGCCGGTGAAATGAAAAAAGCCATGTTCTCGGTACAGAACTTCCTGCTGCCGGCCGCCGACGTGCTGCCGATGCACTGCGCCGCCAACATCGGCGAAGAGGGCGATGTGACCCTGTTCTTCGGTCTGTCCGGTACCGGCAAGACCACCCTGTCCGCCGATGAAAGCCGTTACCTGATCGGTGACGACGAGCACGGCTGGGGCGAGGGCGTGGTGTTCAACATCGAAGGCGGTTGCTATGCCAAGTGCATCGACCTGTCCGAGAAGAACGAGCCGGTCATCTGGAAAGCCATCAAGCACGGTGCCGTGCTGGAAAACGTTGTGCTGGACGATGCCAAGAAGGCCGACTACGCCGACGGCAGCCTGACCCAGAACAGCCGCGCCGCCTACCCGCTGGAGCACGTCGAGAAGCGTTCCGAGAAAAACCTCGGTGGCGAGCCGAACGCCGTGATCTTCCTGACCTGCGACCTGACCGGCGTACTGCCGCCCGTGTCGATCCTCAGCGAAGAACAAGCCGCCTACCACTTCCTGTCCGGCTACACCGCTCTGGTGGGTTCGACCGAAATGGGCTCGGGCGCTGGCATCAAGTCCACATTCTCCACCTGCTTCGGCGCACCCTTCTTCCCGCGTCCGGCAGGTGTTTACGCAGAGCTGCTGATCAAGCGCATCCGCGGCTTCGGTTCCAAGGTCTACCTGGTCAACACCGGCTGGACCGGCGGTGGCTACGGTGTTGGCAAGCGCTTCAACATCCCGACCACCCGTGGCGTGATCGCGGCCATCCAGAGCGGCGCTCTGGTCGGTGCCGAGACCGAGCACCTGGACACCATCAACCTGGACGTGCCACTGGCCGTTCCAGGCGTCGAAACCGGCCTGCTCAACCCACGCAACACCTGGGCTGACAAAGCCGCCTACGACGAAGCCGCCAAGGCCCTGGCTGGCCTGTTCATCGAGAACTTCAAGAAGTTCGACGTGAGCGACGCCATCAAGGCTGCTGGTCCGAAGCTGTAAGCATCGGGTAAGTGGCTCAAGAAGCCGCCCTTCGGGGCGGCTTTTTTGTGGGCGCTATTCAGGAAGACTCCTGTAGCCGCTACCCAAGGCTGCGATCGCAGCTGTGCAGGTCTGCTGGGGCATTAGTGGGAATTGCCGGTCAGGCCTTCAGGTGCAACACAATTGCCCCGAGCAGCACCAATACCACTCCGATCATCTGTACCGCAGACAGGCGTTCCTTGAAGAACACATACCCCAGGATCGCTGCGATGCCACCGGACAGGGTACTGATCACCGTAACCACGGACACCGAGCCAGCCATTGCTCCCCAGGAGAACGCCGAAAAACCGCCGAGGTTCATCAGACTGGCGCCAGTCAGGGCGGTGCAGTTTTTCAGCGGCGGTATGCGCAACCCGTCCTTGACTCTCAGGACTATAAGCAGCAGTACGCCAAGGCCTACCAGGTAGCCGAGCCAGAGCATGGTGATAGGGCCGAGCAGAGGCAGAGTGAACCGGCCTTGCAGCCAGAAGCTGGAGCCATAGAGCAGGGCGGCCAGCAGGGCGTAGACAATGGAGCGGGTGGAGTCGGTACTGTGGGGCAGGCCGGTGTCCTTATGAAGGCTGGAGAGGGCTACGCCGACCACGCACAGGGCGATGCACAGGATCTGGAGCAGACTGATCTGTTCGCCTCCGACCCAAGACAGCAAGGTCGTGATCACGCCGTAAGAAGTCACCAGCGGCGCGACAATGGCTGCCTTGCCCAGAGCGAAAGCCTTGGACAGTGCGAGGGCTCCGGAGACGGTGAGGACGGCGGCGAGCACGCCCATCAGCCATGTGTGTGGCGGTGCGGCCAGGGACTTGAGAATGAAGGAGGGGAACAGCACCAGCAGCAGGCTCATGATGGTAAAGCCCAGGGCCTGACCAAAGAACACCGCACGTTTGACTCCGACGGCGCGAGCGTTAAGCCCCACCAGAAAATCTGTCCCGCCCCACAATAGAGCGGCGAGCAAGCCCATCAATACGTCCACAGAATGTCCTTATCGCTGGTCGCGATCCCTAGAGGCTTTCCAGCTCCTGAGTATCCCAGCGTTTCGCTTTGATCGCCTGGTAAAGCATGCCGATGGTCAGCGGGATCTTGTCGCCGCGTCCCTTGGCCCGGCGCTTGAGGAATACGTCGTAGCCTTCGGGCTGGAAATAGCGGTAGGCGTCGTAGTCGATAAAGTCGATGACGAACAGTTCTTCCAGTTCCTGCATCAGCTGTTCGGCGTCCGCGCCGTCGCAGCCCAGGTCGAGGTTGATGGCGGTCTTCAGGCTGATGCCTTTGCGTTCGGGCAGGCCGATTTCTTCGTGCAGCAATTGCATGAGCTGGCGCATGGTCAGGTCGTCGGGGAAGCCGGGGGCGAGGTACATGGTGGGTCGTCCGCAAGGTCTGTCGGTGGTGCCAATCGGCCTCCAGTTTAGGGTCAATCGTTGGACCTGAACGAAAAAGAAAAGTCGCTCGACCAGCTCGGATTTGCCTGACAGCCAGGACCTCCTCGCGCTGGGTAACGTGAGAGCCCCGGTTGAAGACCGGGGATTTCCCAGGCAACCGAGCAAAGGACTATGGCCCGCAACAAGGATGTGCCCCAGGTATGGCAGCACTACGACGCTGACGGTGGCGGTTATCGCCGCCTGCGCGATATGACTGCGAGCGAATTGGCTGAGCGTGATGAGGCGCAGCGGGGTTATGAGCAGATGCTCGCTCGCCAGCAGGCCTATGAAGAGCGGTTGCCGACTACACGGGTGGAATCGCAACCAGCGCCCGTCGGTTGCGTGTTCACCAAGTCTTGCAAGCTGCCGAACGCAGTCATCGACTACGTCACCCCGACAGGTTTTATACCGACTGATTCGGTGGCGAATTACGGCGCGTTGACGCTGTTGGGCGGTCGCGAGGTCGAGGCGGGTGGGCGCGTGCCCCTCAAGCGCATCAGCGGTGCGCTGCCGGTCAATCTCGGCGCCTTGACCCTGGGTGGTGTCCCCGTGGGTTCTGGTACCACCGGCAGTGGCCTGGGGCTGATCTCCTCGGGCGTGGCGGCCGGTGCGTTGCTGGGGTTAGTGGCCTTGCTCGCTCCATCGAGCCTAGGTGATGGTGCGCTGTACAGCGAAGAGCAACTACGCAATCTCAAGCAAGCTCGCACCCGGCTACGCCTACGAGTTGAACAGCAGGCCGATGGCAGTCTCAAGGGCTACGGTTTCAACACCCAGGGACGCCGCGAGTGGGAAATGATTTCGGTCGCTCAATTCGAGGCCCGTGGCGAGCAGCAAGTAGCCGATCTGGGTGATGGCATCACCCTCACTTGGACCCCGGCTGTGGACCTTTCGAGCACCATAGGGATACCACCGCTGGAAGCGGCGCCACAGACACCACCGATCTGGATTTTCCCGCCGACGGAAGCGGCGGAGCGGATCATCGTGAGTCCGATTTATCCGCCGGAATATCGGGATTTTATTCTGGTGTTTCCGGTTGGGGCGGGTGTTAAGCCACTTTATGTGGTGTTAAGTGTTCCAGGAAAACTGGGCCACTATCCTCCACCCAAGGAACTAGCAGCTTTTCCTGATACTTATTTGGTCCCTTCTAAAAACTCTGTGAAGGGCGGAGGTGCCAGGCGTAAACGCTGGTTGGATTCTAAAGGGCGGATTTATGAATGGGACTACATGCACGGTACGGTGGAACAATACGATAAGCAGGGTAGGCATTTAGGTGAGTTTGATGCCGAGACTGGCGAGCGGCTTGAGGATGCAAAACCTGGACGGAGAACAGCCAAATGAAACATGAGGTGGTTGCGTTTGATCGAGATACCGAGCGAGTGGCATTCAGCATTGATCTGCCTGGGGAGAACCTGGAGCAGCTCACTGCTCTGATGGGATGGCAAGAGCCTGATGATCCAATCTATGAGTACGAGCTATCAGACGAACAAATAGCGGCTTTAGAGAAGCTGATAGGCCGCCACTTTCACAGTCCGGATTACCTGTTTTTCCTGTCGTGCAGTGTGTAGTGAGATCTGTATTACTTGTCTTGAAACGGCATGGAGCAGAGTGTCATGGGATATCGGTTTGAAGCTTTCGGTAGCAGATCTTTTTCCATAATGGGCTTTCGCCCTGGCGAGGATAAATTGGCTTTTGAGCTAAGCATGAGTTTATCGAGCGCCGATCTGAGCCCGGTGATGAACTGGACCAATGACAATGAACATATCGGTGCCGATTTTCTGCTCACGGTCAGTCAGATAGTTGAAATAGAACAGTTGTGTTTTGTTGATTTACCTAGAGGTTTGGACCTTTATCTAGCTTCGTCAGGCTGAACCGATATTGGTGAGGCAGCATCGGAGGATTGCACCAAGAGTGGTGCATTGATTCGCTTAAATACATCCTCAACTACAGCGCTCCTGCATAGATGGAGCTGATGTCGAGTCAGCGCAATTGAGCGGCACAGACATAAGGTTTTTCCTCTGGAGTGCTTCATATTCTATTGCCCACCCTCAGGTAGCTTCAGGGATTCCCACAGCCCCCCACTTTTCCCGATGGATTAGCGAGCAAACGCCAAAAAAACTGTGTATGGTGCGCGCCAAATCTGCCGGGTACCCTTGGGTGCCGACTTCATACACTTAAAGGGAATTAGGTATGCGCTTGTTTCGCGTGACTTCGATTTTTTCGTTGTGGGCATTAGCGTTCTCGGTGTCGGCGCAGCAGCTGCCGGTCGAGGTGCTGAGTGCGGTGGTCAAGGACCAGAAGATCGCCGATGCCGAAGTGCTGGTGCAGCGCAATGGGGCACAGAGCGTTGTCGGTCGTACCAATGCTCAAGGCCAGGTGACCCTGACCACCGACTTTGCGGATGACCCCAGCAACCTGCTGATCATCAAGAAACCCGGCTACTCCAACCTGGTGGTCAAGTGCCCGTGCAGCGGCATGACCTACGCCATCAGCCCGGTGATGCAGAACCTCGACGGTCTGCGCGTGGTGCTGACCTGGGGCGCGACCCCCAGCGATCTCGATTCGCACATGATCTTCCCGGGCAACAACATCTACTTCCGCAACCAGCAAGGTGAAGATGCCCACCTGGATGTCGACGATATCGATGGCTATGGCCCGGAAACCATCACCCTGGAAAAGAAACACTACGGCGAAAGCTATGTGTACGCGGTGCATGACTACAGTAACCAGACCCGTCCGGAGTCCCGTCAGCTTGCCGCCAGCCAAGCCAAGGTGTTCGTGTACATGGGGCAGTCGCTGGTGCGCACCTACTACGTGCCGCAGGACCGCAGCGGTAACCTGTGGACCGTGTTCCGCATGACCGGCAATGGCGACTTCCAGGACATCAACACCCTCAGCGGCGTGACCGTCGATGCGCAGGACGTGTTGAACGAAGTGTCGCCGTTGCTCGATGACAAAGTGGAAGTTGCCGCCGTTGCCGTCAGCAGCAGCGCACAAGCCGATGCGAAAACCCTGAACCGCAAGGGCGAAGAGGCTTACCACGCCGGTAACCTGCAGCAAGCCATCGACTTCTACCGTCAGGCCATCGAGCTGAACAACGGCTACGGTCAGGCCTACAGCAACCTCGGCCTGGCCTATCAGAAAGCCGGCAACACCGCCGAGTCGATCTGGGCCAACCGCAAGGCCATTGCCCTGGCCAGCGGCAGCTCGGCGGCCACCGTGCGCGCCAGTTCCTACTACAACATCGCGCGTATCTACGAAGCAGCCGGCCAGTTCGCCGATGCCCTGCGTCACTATCAGTTGGCCAAGCAGCAGAAGGCCAACCCGGTGTACGACAAAGCCATCGAGCGTGTGCAAAACCGTTGATTCACGGGTGTTGATCTGACCCCCATAACGCGCCGTCCCACGGCGCGTTATGCATTTATGGAGGTTGTTATGCGGGTTCTGGTTGTTGCGTTGATGTTGTCCCTGTGGACGGCCGTTGCCCAGGCTGCCGGCCCGATGGTGTTCGCCACCATCGACCGCAGTAGCTGGCCGGGTTCGCTGGCCACGCAAGCGGGCTTCGATACCGCCTCGCGCGCGGAAATCCTGATGTTCGGCAAGGCCCTGCTGGCCAGCGAGGCGCTGGACGATGTCAGCCTCAAGCAGCGCCTGGGCGTCAAGGCGCTGGACCATCATTCGGTCGAGCAAGTGCGCGAGCGTTTCTGGATACGCCTGCTCAGCAGTTACCACAGCGCCAGCCAGGACTGTGAAGGCGCCGCCTTCTGCCCGCTGGTGCGCAACCTGGATGACTTGCGGCAACTGGCCCAGGGCTTCACCGGAACGGTCAGCCCAGCCTATGACGCCTGGGCCCAGGCGAGCCGACAGTTTCATGAGCAGTACCTGAACGAACAGCTGCGCCTGGCGGCGTTGTTCCCGAAGATCAGCAGCGAGATCGAACGTTTCGACAGCGCCGAGCTGATGGGCGACGAGTTGGCGGATCGGCAGTTTCTGCTGACCTTCGACGACGGCCCGACGGCTGCGGGCGGCCACACCGATACGCTGGCCAATGTGCTGCGGGCCAACGACCTGCATGGCCTGTTCTTCGTGCTGGGCGAGCCGTTCCAGGCGCGTCTGCGCAAGTCGTCGCCGGCGCAAATGCGCGAGTTGTACAGCGGCCAGTGCGTTGCCCTACATGGCTGGGAACATAAGTCCCATAGCGCCTGGAGCGAATGGCAGCAGTCCATCACCCGTTCCGCGACCCTGGTGCGCGGCACGTTGCCGGATGACTACCAG
This sequence comes from Pseudomonas sp. GW460-12-10-14-TSB1, assembly GCF_017349775.1. NCBI lineage: Bacteria > Pseudomonadati > Pseudomonadota > Gammaproteobacteria > Pseudomonadales > Pseudomonadaceae > Pseudomonas > Pseudomonas sp. GW460-12-10-14-TSB1. Next base: position 9,758 of record NZ_JACNAC010000073.1, on the reverse strand, counting down.
CCGCTGTTCCGCCCGCCTTATGGCCAGCGCCAGAGTGACAGTGCGGCGTTCTTCAAGGCCCAGGGCATCAAGGTGATGCTCTGGGGTATCGACTCCCAGGACTGGAGCAAGAGCATCAGCGCCAGCGCGGCGAGCCAGCGGGTGCAGACCCTGATGCTGCTGTGGCGCCGGGGGATCATTTTGTTTCACGACATTCACAACAAGGCGCCGCTGGCGGTACCGGCGTTGATCGCCGCGAACAAGAGCAATGGCGTGAAGTGGGTGGATTGCCGCGCGACGCGGTAAGAGCATGACTTTTATTGCGAGCCATCGGCTGCCTGGTGGTTCGCGATACACCCTGAAAAACTCCGCATAATCCCAGCCGGACAGCATTCTCCGCCTCCCTGTATCATCCCGTATCCTTTCTTCCCCGACCTTTTCCCGACCCTGTGCCAGTCTGCAAGGCACGTCAGCGGTCAAAGGAGTGACAGCTTATGCACGACACCCTCGAACAGGTCTTCGGTTATCCACAGTTTCGTCCCGGCCAGGAGGCGGCAGTCAGCGCGGTACTGGCCGGGCGCTCGGCGGCGGCGATCTTTCCCACGGGCTCCGGCAAGTCCCTGTGCTACCAGCTGCCGGCCTTGCTGCTGCCGCACCTGACCCTGGTGGTCTCGCCGTTGCTGGCGCTGATGCAGGACCAACTGGCATTCCTGCAGCGGCACGGCATCGCCGCAGCGAGCATCGATTCGGCGCAGAGCCGCGACGACGCCAACGAGGTCATGGCGCGGGCGCGCTCCGGTGAGCTGAAGATCCTGATGATCTCGGTGGAGCGTCTGAAGAACGAGCGCTTTCGCAACTTTCTGCAGCAGGTGCGGATCTCCCTGCTGGTGGTGGACGAGGCGCACTGTATCTCCGAATGGGGCCATAACTTTCGCCCTGACTACCTCAAGCTGCCGGACTACCAGCGCCAGTTCAACATTCCCCAGGCACTGCTGCTGACCGCTACCGCCACGCCCAAGGTGATCGCCGACATGCAGGCGAAATTCTCCATCGCCGAGCAGGATGTGGTGACCACCGGTTTCTATCGGCCCAACCTCAACCTGTTGGTGGAACCGGTGCGCGGCCAGGACAAGCGCCGGCGCCTGGTGCAGTGGATGAGCGAGCGTCCCGGGCAGCCGAGCATCGTCTATGTCACCTTGCAGAAAACCGCGGAGCACATCGCCGAGCATCTGAGTCGCCACGGCATCCAGGCCCAGGCCTATCACGCCGGTCTGCCCCATGAGCAGCGCGAGGCCATCCAGCGTCAGTTCATGGCTGGCCAGTCCAATTGCATCGTCGCCACCATCGCTTTCGGCATGGGCATCGACAAGAGCGACATCCGTAACGTGGTGCATTTCGACCTGCCCAAATCCATCGAGAACTACAGCCAGGAAATCGGCCGCGCCGGGCGTGATGGACAATCTTCCGACTGCCTGGTGCTGGCCAACCGCGACAGCCTCAACGTGCTGGAAAACTTCGTCTACGGCGACACGCCGGAGCTGGAAGGCATTCGTTGTGTGCTGGACGAGTTGCAGGGTGCGGCGCCCGATGGGCAGTGGGAGTTCCTGTTGGGGCCGCTGGCGGACCAGAGCAACATTCGTCAGCTGCCGCTCAAGACCTTGCTGGTGCAGCTGGAACTGCGTGGTCTGATCGCTCCGCGTTACGCCTACTTCGCTGAATACCGCTTCAAGTTCCTCGAGGAGCCGGAAGTGCTGCTGGCACGTTTCGAAGGTGAGCGCCGAGAGTTCGTGGCGGCGATCATCGAGACCTCCAGCCGTGCCCGAACCTGGGCCACGGTGAATTTCGACGCGCTTTATCAGCAGCATCAGGCCGAGCGTAACCGAGTGGTGAAGGCCTTGGACTACTTCCAGGAAAAGGGCTGGGTCGAGCTGGAAAGCAAGCAGATGACCGAGGTCTACAACCTGCTGGAGACGGGCTTCGATGCCGCGACCCTGAGCCAGCAATTGCACGCCTATTTCAAGCAGCACGAAAGCAGCGAGATCGCGCGGATCCACGCGATGCTCGCGCTGTTCGCCACCGAGCAGTGCCTGGGGCATCGCCTGGCGCAGTATTTCGGCGATGACCAGGCACCCCAGCGGTGCGGGCATTGCTCGGTGTGCCATGGCCAGGTGGCCCGTCTGCCGGAGCCGCCAGCCTTGCCCGCGCTTGTGGATAAAAACTTCGAGGCGCTGTGCGGTGATTTTATCCACAGGCACCAACAGCACAGCGGCACGGTTCCGGGGGCGGAACGACTGACGCGTTTCCTGTGCGGGATCAGCGTGCCGCTGTTCACCAAGCTCAAGGCGCGGTCGATCCAGGGTTTTGCGGTGCTCGAGGATTACCCCTACGCCGAAGTGCGCGATTGGGCCGAACATCACCTTCAGGGTTGATGCCTGCCCGATCCATCCGCTGAATGCCGCTCATCACAGGAATAAATTTCAAAAATACCCTGGGCCTGATTATGGTGGTTTGCGTCTTCGAGCCACCTACAAGGGAGCCACTATGAGCCAGATCGAAATTCAGCGCGCCGCGGTGATCGGTGCCGGGACCATGGGCCGCGGGATTGTGATGTGCCTGGCCAATGCCGGGGTCGCGGTGCAGTGGGTGGACAACAATCCGCAGATGCTCGAACAGGCGCTGACAGCGGTGAGCGAGACTTATGCGCACAACGTGCGTCAGGGCCGGATCGATCAGGCAGAGGCCGACGCGCGCCGGGCCCGGGTAAGCGCGGCAGCGGATTACCTGGCGATCCGCGATGTGGACCTGGTGATCGAGGCGGTCTACGAAAACCTCGAGCTGAAGCAGAAAATCTTCCGCGAACTCGATGGCCTGATTCAGCCGCGGGCGATCCTCGCCAGCAACACCTCGGCGCTGGATATCGACGCCATTGCTGCGGTCACCCGGCGTCCGCGGCAGGTGCTGGGTCTGCATTTCTTCAGCCCGGCCCACATCATGAAGCTGTTGGAGATCGTGCGGGGCGCCGCGACTGCGCCGCAGGTGCTCGAGGCCGCGCTGGCGCTGGGCGAGCGCATGGGCAAGGTCAGTGTGGTGTCCGGCAACTGCCCTGGATTCATCGGCAATCGCATGTTGCGTACCTATGTGCTGGAGGCGCGCAAGATGCTGCTGGAAGGGGCTTTCCCTTATCAGGTGGATGCTGCATTGCAGGGCTTCGGTTTTGCCATGGGCCCGTTCCGCATGTACGACGTGGTTGGCATTGACCTGGAGTGGCGCGCCCGGCAACTGGCCGGCAAGGGCCAGGAGGCGCACGAAGTGCAGGTGGATAATCGCCTGTGCGAGGCGGGTCGGTTCGGCCAGAAGAGTGGCAAGGGTTATTACCATTACGAGCCCGGCAGTCGCCAGGCCGAGCACGATGTGCAGGTCGATGCCCTGGTTCAGCAGGTCAGTGAAGGCCTGGGCTACCGTCGCCGCGATATTGGCCCCGAGGAAATCCTCGAACGCTGCCTGCTGGCGCTGGTCAACGAAGGCGCGAAGATCCTTGAGGAAGGCATCGCCGGCTCGGCGCACGATATCGACCTGGTGTACCTCAACGGTTATGGCTTCCCGGCGGACAAGGGCGGGCCGATGAACTGGGCGGATCGGCAGGGGCTGGTGTCCATTCAGCAAGGGTTGCTGCGGCTGCAAGCCGAATCGGGCGCGCACTGGAAGCCGGCGCGGTTGATTGACGAGCTGGTGCAGGCTGGCAAAGGGTTTGCCGATCACCGGGCCATCGGTTGAAATAGGCGTCGCCTGATCGACCACACCTCACCCCCGAGAACCAGCCAATGACCGACCGTATGCCGCAACGCACCGACTACCGCCACTTCCAGCCCATCATCACGCGTTGGCACGACAACGATGTGTACGGTCATGTGAATAACGTCACCTACTACAGCTTCTTCGACACAGCAGTGAATACCTACCTGATCGAAGAGGGCGGCCTGGATATCCATGACGGTGAGGTGGTGGGTTTCGTGGTGAGTTCGGCCTGTGATTACTTTGCCTCGATCGCTTTTCCCGAGCGCATCGAGATTGGCCTGCGTGTCGGCAAGCTGGGCAACAGTTCGGTGCAGTACGAACTGGCGGTGTTCAAGGCGGGGGAAACCGATGCCTGCGCGGCGGGGCGCTTCGTGCATGTGTTCGTCGATCGGGCGTCGAATCAGCCGGTAGGGATTCCCGCCGGGCTGCGTGCAGCGCTGGAACGCTTGCTGATGTGAAGCACAAAAAAGACCGCAGCCTTCGGGCGGCTCCTTGGGGTTCATCCCGGGGGTGATGAACCCTGTCTGGCAGGAGCTGCCGTCAGGCTGCGGTCTTTGTGTCAGCGGGCTGCGACCGTTTCAGGTCTTAGTCGCGCCAGTGACGTTTGTGCTTGCGATGCCCGTAGGCATGGCCACGACCTGGGTGGCCGTCGCGATAGTAGCGACGATCGTCGTAGTCGCGATCACGGTAGCGGCGATCGTCACGATCGCTGGAGTTGCCCAGGTGGTTACCCAGTGCGCCGCCGACGCCACCGCCCGCTGCTGCGCCGATCAGGCTGCCAGTGGTGCCCCCCACGCTGCGACCGACCACGTTACCGCCGGCTGCGCCCAGCGCACCGCCGATAGCGGCTTCGCCACGGCTGCGTCTGTCGGCACCCACGGCACTGCCGCCCGCGCCGCCCAGTGCAGCACCGATGGTGGAACCGGTGTTACCACCAATCGACTGACCGACGACCGAGCCTAGAACCCCGCCCAATGCGCCGCCCACACCTGCTTCTGTGGTGCCGCCGGCAGAGGCGATGCCGCTGACCAGGCCAAGGGACAACAAGAGAATCGAGGAGAACTTCATAGAGGAGCCTCAAAGGGATGACGGCGCGATCCTGAGGCTGTGTTGAGGCGCTTACAATCAAAATCCGACGAATAGCACGAGTTGTACACAATCTCGTAACTTATTGTTTTTAGTAGGGAACTTATCCCGTTTTTGCGAGTCTGTAGCTACTTGGAAAAGGCCGCTTTTGGATGAAAGCGGCCTTTTTTGTGCCTGCGATTTCGTCGATCAGGCCGACCGGGCCATGATCAAGCCGCTGTCGCTGGCCGCTTCCAGGCGGATCGCGACGAACTTCGAAGTCGGGGTGTAGCTGCCGTCCCCGATGCTTTCCAGTGGCACCAGCGGGTTCACCTCCGGGTAATAGGCGGCTGCCTGACCGGCCGGAATATCGAAGGCCAGCAGGGTGAAACCCTTGACCCGACGTTCGCGGCCGTCATCCCACAACGAAACGATGTCGGCTTTCTGCCCCGGCTTGAAGCCCAGGCGGATGATGTCGGCTTCGTTGACGAACAGCACGTCGCGCTGGCCCTTCACGCCACGATAGCGGTCGTCCAGGCCGTAGATGGTGGTGTTGTACTGATCGTGGGAACGCATCGACTGCATGATCAGGTCCGGCAACTGCCCGGTGGCGCGGGTGCGTTCATGCACCAGATCCTTGGGCAGCAGGTTCGGGCGGAAATTGGCGCGGCCCGACGGGGTGTTCCAGCGCCGGGCGCCGGCCGAGTTGCCGAGGTAGAAGCCGCCAGGGTTTTTCACTCGCTCGTTGAAGTCCTTGAAGCCGGGAATGGTGTCGGCGATCAGGTCGCGGATGCGGCTGTAATCGGCCACCAGCCAGTTCCAGTCCACCGGGTGGCTGCCCAGGGTAGCAGCGGCGATGCCGGCGAGGATCGACGGCTCCGAACGCATCTGCGACGACAGTGGCTGCAATTGGCCGTTGGACGCGTGAACCATGCTGAAGGAGTCTTCCACCGTCACTGCCTGCGCGCCTTCGCTCTGCAGGTCGATGTCGGTGCGGCCCAGGCACGGCAGGATCAGTGCTTCCTTGCCGTGGGCCAGGTGGCTGCGGTTGAGCTTGGTGCTGATCTGTACGGTCAGGTCGCAGTTGCGCAGGGCCTGGAAGGTCCGCGGGCTGTCCGGAGTGGCCTGGGCGAAGTTGCCGCCCAGGCCGATGAAGACTTTCGAGCGGCCTTCGAGCATGGCGTGGATCGCCTCGACCACGTTATGGCCGTTCTCGCGCGGCACCTTGAACTGGAAGCGTCGCTCCAGGGCGTCGAGGAAGGCCACCGGCGGCTGTTCGTTGATACCCATGGTGCGGTCGCCCTGCACGTTGCTGTGGCCGCGCACCGGGCACAGGCCGGCGCCCGGACGACCGATATTGCCGCGCAGCAGCATCAGGTTGGCGATTTCCTGGATGGTCGGCACCGAGTGGCGATGCTGGGTGATGCCCATGGCCCAGCACATGATCACGTTCTTGCCCTTGGCGTACATACGCGCCGCGCGCTCGATCTCCACCAGGGTCAGGCCGGACTGCTCGACGATCTCGTCCCATGGGGTGTCGTCGATGACGCTCAGGTAATCCAGCACGGCGGCGGTGTGTTCGTTGAGGAAGTCGTGATCGAACACCGACGGCGCGCCAGTCTTCTGGGCGTCGCGTTCCCATTGCAGGAGGAACTTGGCCATGCCGCGCACCACCGCCATGTCGCCGCCCAGGGCCGGGCGGAAGTAGGCGGTATTGGTCGGCTTGTTGCCGTTGGTGAGCATTTCGATCGGGTGCTGCGGATGCTGGAAGCGTTCAAGGCCGCGTTCTTTCAGCGGGTTGATGCACACCACCTGGGCTCCGCGTTTCACTGCTTCGCGCAGCGGCTCGAGCATCCGTGGGTGGTTGGTGCCGGGGTTCTGGCCCCAGACGAAAATCGCATCGGCATGCTCGAAGTCGTCGAAGGTCACGGTGCCTTTGCCGACGCCGACGCTCTGCGCCAGGGCCACGCCGCTGGCCTCGTGGCACATGTTCGAGCAGTCGGGGAAATTATTGGTGCCGTAGGCGCGCACGAACAGCTGGTACAGGTACGCCGCTTCGTTGCTGGCGCGGCCCGAGGTGTAGAACTCGGCCATGTCCGGGCTGGGCAGCGCTTGCAGGTGCTTGCCGATCAGGGCGAAGGCCGCTTCCCAGCTGATGGGCTTATAGCGATCGGTCTCGGCGTCGTAGCTCAGGGGCTCGGTCAGGCGGCCCTGGTATTCGAGCCAGTAGTCGCTCTGCTCCAGCAGCGAGCTGACACTGTGCTTGGCGAAGAACTTGCCATCCACGCGGCGTTTGGTGGCTTCCCAGTTCACCGCCTTGGCGCCGTTCTCGCAGAACTTGACCATGCCGCTTTCCGGCGAGTCGCCCCAGGCACAGCCCGGGCAGTCGAAACCGCCGTTCTGGTTGGTCTTGAGCATCATGCGGAGGTTTTTCAGTGCGTTGTCACTCGTCAGCCAGGCCTGGGCGACGCTGATGAGCGCGCCCCAGCCGCCGGCCGGGCCCTTGTAGGGCTTGTAGCGCGGGGTGGGTGTCTGGTCGGCTTGATGATGAGTGGTCACGCTTGTTTCTCCATCGCAGGGCTATAGACCCGTGGCGCACTTTTTTGCGGCAGGTGAATGAGGTTGAGGTTGTGTCGGCGTGCCCATTGCAGGGCCAGGCCGGTGGGCGCCGACAGGCTGACCAGGGTCTGGATGCCGGCGCGCAGGACTTTCTGGATCAGTTCCAGGCTGCAGCGGCTGGTGACGATGGCCACGCCGCCGGCAGTGGCTATGTTCTGGCTGATCAACGCGCCGATCAGCTTGTCCAGAGCGTTGTGCCGGCCGATATCTTCACGGCCCAGCAGTAGCTCGCCCTGGGCGTTCATGAACACCGCCGCATGCACCGCGCCGGAATGCTGGCCCAGGGGCTGGAAGGCGCTGATGCGCTGGCGCAGGCCATCGAGCCATTCGGCCGGCGGCAACGGCGCGCCGGGCAGCACCTTGAGGTCCGGCAGGGCCTGCTCCACGGCTTCCACGCCACACAGGCCGCAACCGCTGGTACCGGCCAGTTGCCGACGCTGCTGCTTGAGGTTCCAGAAGGCGCGGCTGGAGATCTGTACCTGTGCGTACTGGGCCGAACCGCTGCCGCTCAGTTGCAGGTCGTAGATGTCCGAGGCGTCGCCGATGATGCCGCTGCCGAGGCTGAAGCCGACGATGAAGTCTTCCAGGTCGCTGGGGGTGACCAGCATCACGGCCTGGCTGATGCCGTTATAGGCGATCGCCAGCGCGACTTCCTCGGCGAGCGCGGTGCTGGCCGATTCTGTGTGGTCGAGGTTGCTGTAGCGGTAGTTCTGACTGGCGGCGGGCGCGGGCGTTTTCGCAGTGGGCGTCGCGCAAGCCGGGCGCTGGGGTTTCATGGGGCATCACCGGCGGAATATCCAGCCCTAAGACTAAGCGCGTCAAAGTGTCGCGTCTAATTGCTAGTACTGATGTGCCGATAGATGCCGTCGATCAAGACTCGCTCGGTGATTTCTGCTGCAGGGCGAAGCAAGCCTCGGCCAGGGCCGAGCGCGGTGCGCTGCGACGCATGATCAGGCCCAGGTGCGCCAGGGTGTTGGCGTCTTCTATGGGCTGCAGGCGCAGGTGCTCGGTGAGGGCTTCCAGGCCGCCGTCCAGCGGCATGATCGCGCAGCACAGGCCGCCATGTACGGCTTGCAGCAGTTGATGCACGGCATCGGTCTGCAGCAGCGGTTGTGGGGTGAGGCCGCGACTGTGGAAGTTATGGTCGATGGACTGACGGAAATGCATGCCGCTGGTCAGCATGCCCAGCGGCAGTTCGATCACGGCCTCCCAACTTAGCGGCTGCTCGCCGAAGCTGAAGAAGCGTTGGTCGTAAAGCAGGCCCATGCGGGTTTCGCCCAGGGCCAGGGATTCGAAGCGTTCGCTGTCCAGGCGCTCCAGATAGGAGACGCCTATATCCAGGCGATTGCTCGCCAGCTGTTCGAGGATCTGTTCGGAACTCAGCGCCGACAACTCGAAGCGCAGGTTCGGGTGCGCCTGGTGCAGGCGTTGCATCAGCGGCAGCGGATCGAAGCTCGACAGCGGGACCACCCCCAGGCGCAGAGTACCGACCAGATTGCCGCGACAGGCGGCGGCCTCGGCCTGCAGTCCATCGTAGGCGGCCAGCACGCTGCGGGCCCAGGCCAACACCCGTTCCCCCGGGGCGGTGAAACCCTCGAAACGCTGGCCGCGGTTGACCAGCGGCAGCTCGAGTTCTTCCTCGAGGTTGCGCAAACGCATGGACAGGGTCGGCTGGGTGATGTGGCAGCGCGCGGCGGCCTGGCCGAAGTGGCGGGTTTCGTCGAGAGCGATGAGGAATTTCAGCTGTTTGATGTCCATCTTCGCTTCCTGGGCGCGGGGGGAGGTGATTCTAACGTGCTTGCCATGCAGAGAGTCATTGGTCGATTTTGAACCTCGTCTCTGAAGGCTGGTCTAGTCTTTCGCGTCTGGACCTATTAAACCCAAGGAGTGTGCACCATGAGTATTTTTAGCTTTGTGAAAGAAGCGGGCGAAAAGCTTATCGATTTGTTGACGCCGGGTAACGCCAATGCGGGCGAACAGCTGAAGGAGCACATCGCCAAGGTCGGTCTGGGTAACCCCAACGTCCAGGCCACCGTGGAAGGCGACAAGGTCATCGTGACCGGCGAAGTGGCCAGTCAGGAAGAGAAGGAAAAAATTCTGCTGGCCGTGGGCAACATCGAAGGTGTCGGCAGCGTCGACGACCAGATCACCGTCACCGGTCCTGTGGCTGCTGCCGCGCGTTTTGTCACCGTGAAGAAAGGCGACACCCTCAGCGCCATTTCCAAGGCCGTGTACGGCGACGCCAACAAGTACAACAAAATCTTCGAGGCCAACAAGCCGCTGCTGTCGCACCCGGACAA
>NZ_JACNAC010000072.1:0-29933 GCF_017349775.1 Pseudomonas sp. GW460-12-10-14-TSB1 | reverse complement strand
GTGAATGGCGGTTTCGGCTAAAAGCGGTCAGTGTCTAGGCTCAATTTGGATCTCAATTGCTGCTGGCTGTGTAAAAGGAAATAGTGCAGTCCTAGGTGCTTGATAAGAATAAAAAAACAACGTTCGCACAAGGCTCAGTTATGGAATAAGCGTTCCAAGGTGAGGAAGAATCTAAAGTCGCAACGGGTCCCAACTGATGACCTATCCTGAACCGACTCCCCCACGGTTTTCGTGTCCCTTACGATAGAGTGATTATGTTCGAAGCAATTACTTTCAGAAATACGATAGGGCCAGGCCCGCTAATTGATATCGGGGCGCTCGCTGAAGCACTAATTTTCTACGGTCGGGTGGTGGTTGCCGCTAACAGTGGGACCATTGAGCATCTGCTTGCTCATATTCCCCCGTTTATCCTCCTGGACCTCCTACGTGATGGAAGGCTGGAGATCCATTACATGGAGGACAACACTGGGGTCTCTACTAACAAGCTAAGTAACGGCCGCTCGCTACACAGCCTGATCAAATTTTCCTCTCCTGACCATGCAATCGAAAAGGTAGGACCACAGAAATTTCGGAACGCTGCAGGTAATACCAGTCAAGCCAAAATAGGCGCAAGTCAGTTTACAAGGCTTCTCAAACGCTTGAATTACAGTGGTTTTGATCAAGAATCTTTGCTTCAAGCCTTCTCTCATGACGAAACAATCCAAGGAACGGTCAAAGCCCTTATTCATGAGGTAGCACCTAACTTTGGATACCCAAGCGATTTTCGATTTAAGGTTGAACGAGAGCACGCTGGGGGGTTCACGGTAGACACCAACATCGACTTTTCAAGGCTCAATAAAATCTACCACCGGGTAGTACCTCCAGAGCACTCATCCCTCACAGACGCTTACATTCTGGCGATAATCCAGGAGGCATACCAAGGCACATTTCTGGCGGCCACTCTCAATACAGAAATCGCAGTGCACCCCATTGAAAAGGTAGTGCAAGCAAGTGCTGTAGAGGCTGTAGTCAAGAACTATAACCAAAGCCGTCGGTCACTCGAAAGCTTTACGGATATGACGCTAACGGGAAGCCATACGATTCGAGAAGCGGTTAATTTGGGGGTAGTCCCATTCATAGAAGTAGTTAAGCTGCTTGATTCTGCAGACAAGTTTCGTCACTGGTTACGTGAACAACCAGCAGACGCAAACCTCGTCAAAGCGTACTACCAAGAAACGATTAAAGACTCCTGGATCGAAAGGCTTCCTGGGAAAACCATTAGATGGTCGATTTTCACCAGTATTGGTTTAGGCATTGACATAATAGGTGCTGGCGGAGTGGGTACCGTCGCCGGGATCACTGCTGGGGCTATAGACACATTTATCGTCGACAAGCTTATCGGAGGATGGACTCCCCACCAATTTGTCGAACGAGACCTTAAATCTCTATTTGAGCAAACAACCAAGGCAAATAGGCGCTAGATAAGGAGCTATTGCATCCCCTTGCGTACCAAATAGATAGCAATACCCAACAAAGCAGTAAACGCTTGATTTCATCGCGTGTGACGCCATGAATTCACAACCCAAAGCAGCCCTTCGGGCAGGGCTGCTAACGGCCAGAAGCAGACACTTAAAGAATCTATTAATCTGGGGTCGATTCAAGGCTTGCCCCCGTTAAAAACAATCTGACTCCCTTATAGGCTCTCTAACTTTGACTTTTCCAGATATGCTAAAAACCTCAGCCCTAATGGAGTCACATAGCAGCGACGATACTGAACCCCTGCAACTTTTTCATTATCTACCAAGCCGTGAATCTGCAGCTTTGGGCTTATATTGAAAAAAACAAAGCGATGATAATCAGACATTCCGCCCCTATTGGTAACCCCTGTAATAAGAGCATCTTTAGCCACATCGAAGGCTTTCAGTAAAGTTATTTCAACATCCTTACCTCCGTCATCAATGTCCTTCGGCAAACTAATGTTTGTTTTTGACAAGGTATCTTTCAGTTCGTCAAACTTAGCAGAGTCTTCCTTGTTTGGCGCAGGAATAGTCGCCAAACGATGCTCAAGCTGGCTGACTTTCTCTTTCAGCTCAGTATTCTCGCTGGACAGTTTATTTATCTCATCCATTAATGGCTTGGAGTCTACTATTTCACTTCCAGATACCCAGCCGGAAAGTTCTCTATTAGTTGAGTAATCTGCAAGAGTTTCATGTACGCAAAGCTTAATATCTTTCACATCCTCAAAAAAGGATGAGATTCGGCTAAGCACTTTTGTACGAAACAGCTTTAGCTCTTTGGGGTTTTCCTTCTCCGAAAAATTAGTGCCATGAGCTCGAACTTTGTCCTCCAGAGCATCATCTTTAATAACAACCGCAAACATCGGCTTATTCTGAGATGCCGCGTAATCAAATTCGAGCTCCGTATAGCTTACATTGGATGTGGGTTCTACTGCACCGTATCGCCCACCAAGAATGAGCATATAGACATCAGACTCATCAATCCATGAGTTAATAGTATCTAGCTGGGATCGATCACCCGCGGTAAAAAGCTCCATGCCCGCGGGGATATGCCCAGCCTTTAAGATCGCACTTACTGCTGCTTGACGCTCCTCAATTAGATCGAGATAAGTGCTAGATATAAAAACTTGTAATTTACGTTTCATTCAGTCACCAAAAAAGCATTCCCTTGAGCGCTGAAAATATCTAAACAAAACTGTAATGTCCATCTGAATCGCCTCTGCCTTCATAGACAGGTTTAAGCTTCGGCTTTTGGTTATTTTGACACTGTGATCAACGGCAGTTTTTGGCCGAAAGCAGTCCTCCATACAATAAAACGCCACTCATCACCCACGATAAGCGGCGTTTTTCTTGGTTCACGCAAAGAGCCCCAAATCAGAACCAACTCACCGCCCCTCTCCACCCTTCAACCCCAAACAAACATCATCAATCACCGCCTTTCCCATCTCTGCCAGAAAGTGCGAAGCCCAGGCATAGCGCTCGCCCTGTTCTTCCATGGCGGCATCCAGGGCGAGTTTCTTGGCGTAGTACAGCAGGGTCGAGGCATGTTCCAAGGCTTGCTGCAAGGGAACGTCGGCGTTGACGCGGAATAGGGTTTGTTCAAGGTCGGCGCAGGCGCCGAAGGTGACGAAGCCCAGGGTTTTTATCGGGGTTGGAGTGCTCATAGATCACCTCCTGCAACAGCCAGGAAGCGGGTGTTATTGAGTAAAGAAAGGCGAGGTCCAGACGGATTACGGGCGTACATGGTTGAAACTCCCATATCAGAAATGAGAGCTGTCACCTTCGTTCTCAGGCGAATGGGTGGCAGCTGTGCGCAGGCTGAGAAACCGGAGATACAGGAACCCGGCAGACCCGAAGGTCTCCCACGCACAGCCGCCATAACACGAATTGGCGGGCGCAAAAATGCGCCAGCAATTGTGGGCGGGCGCTTGTGCGCCTGCATCTTACCGGGTTCTCAGGCCCGATCGCTGATTTTGCAGCGACAGGGAGAGACTAGGTTTGTGCTCAGGGTGGGGCAACAGCTAAAGCGTCGCTGTTTATGTCCATGTCCAACCGTCAAATTCTCCCACTATTTCCGCTGCAAACCTTAGTCAGCGCTCATCAGCCCAACCCCATTGCGCCACGTCCTTTTCGGGCAGACAAAAAAACGCCTCCCCACAGGAAGGCGTTACGGACTTACAGAAACACTCAGCAGCAAATAAGCCCTCTACTCCAGCCCCCAACCTGAACACTCAGGTCGAGGGCTTTCACTTCCAGACCTCAAAGCCCCCTCACCTCAAATCAAACCGATCCAGATTCATCACCTTGACCCAGGCCGCGACAAAGTCCTTCACAAACTGCTCCTGCGCATCCGCGCTGGCATAGACCTCGGCCAATGCCCGCAGTTGGGCGTTGGAGCCGAAGACCAGGTCGACGCGGGTGCCGGTCCATTTGATTTGGCCGGTCTTGCGGTCGCGGGCTTCGAACTCTTGCTGGGCGTCGGACAGCGGTTTCCATTCCACGCCCATGTCCAGCAGGTTGACGAAAAAGTCGTTGGTCAGCGCCCCCGGGCGCATGGTGAAGACGCCGTGGGGGGTGTGGCCGACGTTGATGTCGAGCACGCGCAGGCCGCCGATCAGCGCGGTCATTTCCGGTGCGGTGAGGGTCAGCAGTTGCGCCTTGTCCACCAGCAGGGCCTCGGCGGGCACGCGGTAGTGGCCCTTGAGGTAGTTACGGAAGCCATCGGCGATGGGTTCGAGGTGAGCGAAGGACTGGACGTCCGTCTGTTCCTGACTCGCATCCGTGCGGCCCGGGGTGAACGGCACGCTGATAGTGAGCCCGGCATTTTTCGCCGCCAGTTCGATGCCGGCGCTGCCGGCCAGCACGATCAGGTCGGCCAGGGAGATTTTCTTGCCGCCGGTTTGCGCGCTGTTGAAGTCGCGCTGAATGTCTTCCAGGGTTTGCAGCACCGTCGCCAGTTGCGTTGGTTGGTTGGCCGCCCAGTCCTTCTGCGGGGCCAGGCGCAGGCGCCCGCCGTTGGCGCCGCCGCGTTTGTCGGAGCCACGGAAGCTGGAGGCCGCCGCCCAGGCGGTGGATACCAACTGGGACACCGACAGGCCCGAAGCCAGCAGCTTGCTCTTGAGGGTGGCGACATCGCCGTGGTTGACCAGGGGGTGGTCGACTGCGGGGAGCGGGTCCTGCCACAGCAGTTCTTCGTTGGGCATTTCCGGGCCTAGGTAGCGCGAGAGCGGGCCCATGTCGCGGTGGATCAGCTTGTACCAGGCGCGGGCGAAGGCGTCGGCCAACTGGTTGGGGTTCGCCAGGAAGCGCCGCGAGATCGGTTCGTAGATCGGGTCGAAACGCAACGACAGGTCGGTGGTCAGCATGGTCGGGTTGCGCCGCTTGGACGGGTCGTGGGCATCCGGGATGGTGCCGGCGCCCGCGCCGTTTTTCGGCGTCCACTGGTGCGCCCCCGCCGGGCTCTTGGTCAGTTCCCACTCGAAGCCGAACAGGTTTTCCAGGTAGTTGTTGCTCCAGCGGGTGGGCGTGGTGGTCCAGGTCACTTCCAGGCCGCTGGTGATGGCGTCGGCGCCCTTGCCGCTGCCAAAGGTGCTTTTCCAGCCCAGGCCCTGCAGCTCCAGGCCGGCAGCTTCGGGCTCGGCGCCGACATTGCTGGCGGGCCCGGCGCCGTGGGTCTTGCCGAAGGCATGGCCGCCGGCGATCAGGGCCACGGTTTCTTCGTCGTTCATCGCCATGCGGGCGAAGGTTTCGCGGATGTCCACCGCCGCCGCGACCGGGTCCGGGTTGCCTTCGGGGCCTTCCGGGTTCACATAGATCAGGCCCATCTGCACCGCGGCCAGCGGGTTCTCCAGGTTGCGCCCCGGCTCGGCGGCGGGGGCTCCCGGCCCCTTGCCATAGCGGGTGTCGCCCCCCAGCCAGGTGCTTTCGGCGCCCCAGTAGACATCCTCATCCGGCTCCCAGGCGTCCGGGCGACCGCCGGAAAAACCGAAGGTCTTGAAGCCCATGGATTCCAGGGCGACGTTACCGGCGAGGACGATCAGGTCGGCCCAGGAGATGTTGCGGCCGTACTTCTGCTTGATCGGCCATAGCAGGCGCCGCGCCTTGTCCAGGCTGACGTTGTCCGGCCAGCTGTTGAGCGGCGCGAAACGCTGCTGGCCGGAACCAGCGCCGCCGCGCCCGTCACCGGTGCGGTAGGTGCCGGCGCTGTGCCAGGCCATGCGGATGAACAGCGGCCCATAGTGGCCAAAGTCGGCGGGCCACCAGTCCTGGGAGTCGGTCATCAGCGCGTTCAGGTCTTGTTTCAGGGCCTGGAAGTCCAGGCTCTTGAAAGCTTCGGCGTAGTTGAAATCCGCGCCCATGGGGTCGGACAGGGACGAGTGCTGGTGCAGGATCTTCAGGTTCAGTTGGTTCGGCCACCAGTCGCGGTTGGTGACACCACCGCCGGCGGCGTGGTTGAACGGGCATTTCGATTCGTTTGCCATGAGGAGCTACCTTTGGTCGTATTCATCCAGCTATCCGGCCCGGGCGGGCGCTGAATAGCGACAGGCGAAAGCAATGACATAGGTTGCAGGGCTCACAGTTCGCTTAACTGATGGTTGTGGCCACAGGCTGCTGAAGAGTGGCAAGCAAGTTGCCAGGACGGTGGCCCACGGTAAGCCCAGTACGCTTCTGACTCGTTCTTCGTTATCTCTTGATCAGGTCTCATCCGGCCGGCTGACGCCGACGCTGAATTAAGGCTAGACCCTCTGTGGCGGATCGCTAATAGCCGGGCTATTGCTTGTTGATAGGAACAAGCTTTTATCCGCCCTGCGCAGTTGAAGCCAATGATAGGGACAACGCCTGCGGGGTCGCCTGCTTTCCGGCGCCTGGCGCGCTTTCGTCACGCCCCAAGCCTGCCCAGCACGGGAGAAGACCATGAACCAGCGCCCGCGTTGCACAGCCATCCACGAAGCCGGCCACGCCCTGGCCTTCTGGTGGAACGGTCAGCCGATCGCCCGTGTCAGCGTGCGCACCAGGGCCGAAGCGGCCGCTGGTCCGATGCTCGATCTGCGTGGCACCGCGCATTATGTAGAAGGTTTGGTGGAGGCCGATTACCTGGTCCCGCGCCCCGCCTTCGATGCCCCGGGAATTGCCGAATACCTGCCGTCGATGGTCGAGGCCATCGAGCGCGACCTGCTGCATTGCTTTGCCGGCCCGATGGCCGAAGCGATCTACCGCCATGGCCGATCCGACAGGCTGATCAGGGGCAGCGGCCGCAGCGACCTGAGCCGCGGCCATGAGTTGATCTGCCTGCTGCCGCCGCGCAAGCTGCTCGACGCCGAATCCCGGGCCATGGCTCGTGCCAGCTGCCTGGTGCACCGCTACTGGCCGGCGGTCGGCGCGCTGGCGGACCTGCTGCAAGAACGCGGCACGGTCGAGGGGGAAAGCATCAGCGCATTGCTGTGCGCCATCAGCGGCGAGTCGCCGACGCTACTGGGTAACGATCTGGCGAGCCTCGACCCCTGAGAGCGTGGCGCTGAACCGCGCCGGCTTGCGCGATCCGTGAAGTCAGCCAGACTGTCTGCCAACCGCCCGCCTGGCCCGGGCGGTTTTCATCGCCATCGCCCCATCGAGATCACCATGTCGCAGTACCCAGGCGTCGACGCCAAAGGTTTTATCCAGTCCCTACCCGACCAGCCGTTGCAACCGGTGTTCAGCCCTCTGGTGGATGAGCTCTGTGCGATGCTCTCGCGGCGTTTTCCGGCGCTGCTCGACGGCCTGTACCTGTACGGCAGCGTGGCCCGTGGCGATGCGCGGCCGGGCACCTCCGACCTGGATGTGACCCTGGTGCTGGCCTGGGCGCCGAGCCCCGAGGAGCGCCAGCGGCTGGAGGAGACTCGGCAGGAGCTGGAGGCACGGCACCCGCAAGTGTCGAAGATCGATTTCGATATCGGCGTGCTCAGCGAGGTGCTGGCGCCCGACAATCGCTACCGCTGGGGTTTCTGGCTCAAGCATCAGTGCCGCTGCATCTGGGGCAATGACCTGGGGCTGCGCTTCGAGCCCTTCCGCCCGAGCCGGACCATCGCCCTGGCGCTGAATGGCGACTTCCCCCAGGTGCTGGAAGGTTACGCGCAGCAGCTGGAACAAAGCCGCGAACCCTTGCAGCAACAACGCCTGCAACGGGCTGCGGCGCGCAAGGCGCTGCGCTCGGCCAACCTGCTGCGCGGCGAGCAGGAACGCGGCTGGCCGACCACCCTGGAGGAGCATGCGCAGCTGCTGTCGGCGGCCGAACCGGGAATGGCCGAGTACGCCGCGTTCTTTCTCAAGCAGGCCTATGTGCCCCAGGGTTCGGTGAGTGAGTTCGTGCAGCGGCTACGGGCCTACAGTGCGTTGCTGGCGGGGGAAAGCACTCAGGATTGAACGGCCTATCTGTAGGAGCGGCTGGTCGATGGCTCGCGACAGGATCGGCCTTCTACGTCGAATGACATTAGGTTATCGCGGGCAAGCCTCGCTCCTACAGAGGCTGGGGTGTCTTGCTGCCACGTCCCGACATGGCTCAGAACTAAGCCACTGAATCCAGCGCCCGCCATCGACGCTGCTGGCTGAGCAGGGCCGCCAGCATCGCCATGAACACCAGCCCAGTCGCCAGGGCGAAGGTGAAACTCATACCGCTGGCGATAGCCTCGGCGCTTGCCGTGGTGAGGTCCCCTGTCACCGCGGCGAACACCGCGCCCATCAACGAGGCGCCGGTGATCAGCCCGAGGTTGCGCGACAGGTTGAGCAGACCGGAGATCACTCCGCGCTGCTCGGCGCCCACATCACTCATCACCGCAGTGTTGTTGGCGGTCTGAAACGTTGCATAACCCAGGGTGGTGATAACCATGGGCCCCAGGTAGCCACCGATGCCCAGGCTCGCTGGCAGCAACGCCAACATCAGGCAGCCAAGGGCCATGGCGCCAAGACCGGCGAGGATCATCGGCCGCACGCCAAACCGATCGGCGATGCGCCCGGCCGGCACGCCGCTCAATGCGGTGACACAAGGGCCGAGCGACATCGCCAGGCCCACCGCAAGGGTTTCCAACCCTAGCCCGTGGGCCAGGTAAAAAGGCCCGACCACCAGCGTCGCCATCATCACCGTCGAGACCAGCGCGCTCATGGCCAGGCTGCCGCTCAAGGCCGCATCGCGAAACAGCGCCAGGCGTATCAGCGGCGCGGCCACCCGCGCTTCCACCCAGACAAACAGGCCGGCCGCCAGCAGCGCCGCCAACAGCAGCCCAGCGTTGAGCAAGCCGAAATGGCCACGCCCCAGGGTCATGGCCAGCCCGTAGGCCAGCAATGTGAAGGCCAGCAGCAAGGTGCCCAGCGGATCGAAAGCCCCCCGTTCAAGGGCTCGCGCCTGACCACCGGCCGGCAGGTACCGATAAGCCAGCGCCCAGGTCAGCCCGCCCAACGGCACACAGACCAGGAACAGCGCCTGCCAGCCGAACCCGGCGATCAACACCCCGCCCAGGGACGGACCGAGGGCGGTGCCGATCGCCGACATCGTGCCCAGCAGGCCCATGGCGCTGCCGGTGCGGGCCTGGCTGACGGTCTCGCCGACCAGGGCCAGGGTCAGCGCCATCATGATCGCCGCGCCCACACCCTGCAGCGCCCGGGCGGCGATCAGCATCTCCAGCGTCGGGGCGGCGGCACAAAGCATCGAAGCCAGGGTAAACAGCAGGATCCCCACCAGCAGCAGGCGCCGCCGCCCCAGCAGGTCGCCGAGCCGGCCGACGCTGACGATCAGCGCGGTCATCGCCAGCAGGTAGGCAAGGACCACCCATTGCACCTGCTGGAAGCTCGCCCCGAACGCCTGCACCAGGGTCGGCAAGCCCACGTTGGCGATACTGGTGCCCAGGGACGCCAGCAACATCGACAGCGACAGGCTGGCCAGCGCCCAGCCGACTGATACAGCCTGTGGTTCTGATCCGGTACTGACTGGCTTCACTCTGCACTCCCTCTCTGACCCGCGTGAAACGGCGCTGTCGCCAATCTAGCCCGCGGTCTAACATGGCGGAAGGCGCAGGCTTTGCAGGTTATTCGTGCGTCTGACGCCATCTCACTCTTATGCCAGACGGGGCTGCCGCTATGTCCACACCCGATCTCAATCTGCTGATCACCCTCGACGTGCTGCTCGCCGAAGGCAGCGTGGCCCGCGCCGCCCAACGCCTGCGGCTGAGCCCGTCGGCGATGAGCCGGGCCCTGGCGCGCCTGCGCGAAACCACCGGTGACCCGCTGCTGGTGCGCGCCGGCCGCGCCCTGGTACCGACACCCCGCGCCCTGGAATTGCGCGAGCGGGTCGGCCACCTGGTACAGGACGCCGAAGCCATGCTGCGCCCCGTCGAACGGCTCGACCTGCAGCGCCTGGTGCGCACCTTCACCCTGCGCAGCAGCGACGGTTTCGTCGAGAACTTCGGCCCGGCCCTGGTCGCTCGCCTGCGCACCGAAGCCCCTGGGGTGCGCCTGCATTTCCTGCAGAAAACCAGCAAGGACAGCACAGCCCTGCGCGACGGCACGGTCGACCTCGACACCGGCGTGGTGGACGCCAACGCCAGCCCGGAAATCCACACCCGCGCGCTGTTCCGCGATCGTTTTATCGGCGTGGTGCGCAACGGCCATCCGCTGAGCCGCGGGCCGATCAGCGCTGCCCGTTACGCCGCCGGCGAGCATGTGCTGGTATCGCGCCAGGGTCTCGATCGCGGGCTGGTGGACGATGCATTGCAGGCGGAGGGCCTGGCGCGCGATATCGCCACCGTCGTTGGCGGTTTCTCCGCCGCCCTGGCGCTGGTCCGCGCCTCGGACCTGATCGCCGCCGTCCCCGAACGCCATACCCACAACCTGCACAGCGGCCTGCACAGCTTCGCCCTGCCGGTGGCCACGCCGGAAATCACCGTGTCCATGCTCTGGCACCCGCGAATGAACAGCGACCCGGCGCATCGCTGGCTGCGCGACTGCGTGCGGGAAGTGTGTGGGGAGTGAGTCAGGCGCTGCCAAGGGAAGACCAGCTGCCCTGTGCTTGGCTGTTTACCGACCGGCGCGCCAATCCCATGAGGGTGACAGTGCCTGCATCGCAAGTTGCAGTCACACAGGTAGCGTCGTTACAAAGCGGGCAGAGTGTTTTTCAAAACCTCAGGAGAACGCAGCGATGTCTTGAGGTTTTCCAAAACCAATAGGCTTCCATTTGAGAGCTGCCAGTCGAAAAAGTCCGAAAAGTCATCCTTGGCCAACGCGCGAATGGTCTTGGCAACGAAGCCATGGGCGACCAGCAAAACCGTTCTTGACGGGTGCAGCGCTGCCAGCACCGCCAAGCCTTGCTGTACACGAATCACAACCGCTGCAATCGACTCACCACCGGTTGGTCCGATCGCCCATTGGCGCGTGATATTTCGCGACCACAGTTGTGGGTAGCGTTCTCTTGCTTCTGCTTGGGTCAACCCTTCGAAAACCCCGACATCGCGCTCTCGGAAGCAGTCCATGGTCTCTAATGGAAGATTCAGCTCACCATTAAGAATCCTCGCGGTTTGCTGGGCCCTCAGGCGGGGAGAGACGACGATGACCTCTATATTCCTCGGCAGTTGCTCCTCAAGCGCGCGAGCCTGCTGCATTCCCCGTTCGGTAAGCCCGGGATCAAGCGCACCCAGGTAGCGCTGCTCGGCGTTGGCCCAGGTTTCCCCATGTCGCACGACATATAAATGCATGAAATCCATCCCGAACAATTGCGAGCGAAGAGTGTACCTACCGGTAATCACCAGGAGTTGCCAAGTCTCGCTCAATAACGCCAGCACCTTTGACCGCTCTGTCATACCTCGGGCATGACCCCCGCCACCGATGCCGGCGCAGAATGCTGGCGCAGCGCGCGCAAGCTGCCACGCAGTTCGGCCGGCCGCACCGGCTTGGACAGGATGGCGATATTGCGGTCGTGCAACGCGGCCTGGATCTTCTCGACCTCATGCCCGGTGAGGATCAGCGCCGGCACCGCCCAGCCGCGTTGCTGGCGCAGGCTGTCGATGCATTCGATGCCCGTGGTGTGGTTGCCCAGGTCATAGTCGGCGACGATGACGTCGCAGTCGCTGACCAGGTCCCGGCCGCAAGGCTCGGCCTGAACCACACAACCCCAGCGCTCGAGCAAGGCCGAAGTGGCCAGCAGCACATTGCGATCATCCTCCACCAAGCACACCTTCAAGCCGGTCAGCAGCCCAGCCTGCCGCGCATCGTCGTGGCGGCCTACTTGCAACTGCGGTGGCGCCACCGGCAACCCGTACAGGCTCACCGCAGTGCCGTGGCCAAGCCGCGAACGGATCGCCACCTCGAGCCCCATCAACTGCCCCAGGCGCTTGACGATGGACAAGCCCAGGCCCACGCCTTCGACGTCCTTGTCCCGTAGCTCGCGCACCCGATAGAACTCCTCGAACAGATTCGGCAGATGCTCCTCGGCAATCCCCCGGCCCTGGTCATAGATGACGATGGCCAGCCCCGCGCCGCGCTTGCGCACGCCGATCAGCACCGGGCGCTGGGCCGCGTATTTGAAGCAGTTGGACAGCACGTTCTGGACCATGGTGGCGAGCAGCGCCGGGTCCGCCCGGACCCAGCGCGCGCAGGGGCGCAAGCGCAGCTCGACCCCGGCCCAGCGCGCGGCCTCGGCGTTCTGCCGCACCTGGTCGGCGAGGAATTCGCCCAGGTGCAGGGTCTGGAAGCTCGGCTGCACTCGCCCGTTGTCCAGGGTGTAGAGGTCGAGAATCGAGCGGAACAGCTGCGAGACGTTGAGCAGCGAGCGGTCGATGTTGTCCACCAGGCGCCGTTCCTCGTCGCCCAGGCGCGCCTCGCGCAGGCAGGCGGTGAACAGGCCGATGGAGTGGATCGGCTGGCGCAGGTCGTGGCTGGCCTGGGCGAGAAAACGCGACTTTTCCAGGTTGGCGGCAATCGCCTCTTCCGAAGCCTTGCGCGTGCGTTCCAGCAATATATGGGCGTAGATCGGGATCACCGTGCTGGTGATCAACAGCATCAGCACCATGAAGGGCTGCGCCTGCCACAGCGGCGTCAGGCGATAGATGGCCAGCAGCGCCAGCAACGCCAGGACCGTGGCGATCGCCAGGTAACGCGAACCAAAGCGCATGCCATTGCCCAGGTTGACCCAGACCATCACCGCGTACAGCGGCAACGCTGCTTCCCCGCCGACCACCAGGCCGAACGAAGTGCCGGTGTAGTCATAGACCATGCCCAGCACCCGCCGCGCCGGATAATGCCCGGGCCAGCGCACGATGGCCTGGCGCAGGACAATCGACAGCAGCAGGAACAGGACGATGTAGATCACGATTGGCAGGTAGGTATCGACCCGCTGCCCGGGAAGGAAACCGAGTACGCTGATATAGGCCAAAGCGCAGCTGCCCACGATGGTGCGCAGGTTGGCTTGGTCGAGTTCGGTGTTTTTCTCGAACTTCATGGGGAACATCCTTGTGCAGTAGTCGTCATACCCAGCACGAACCACAGGCAGTTACCTGGCCCGCTGCTAAAGTAGCATGCCTCAAGGGTCTGTACGAAAAGTCGGCGAGCGAAGGCCAGGCAAGGCAAAAACAGACGAGGAAGCGGAGTGTAGGGGCCTACATGAGCATTCCGAGCCTGTTTTTAACGCAGCATGACCTGCGTAGCGCCGAAGGCGCCCAGCGTGCAGCCACTTTTCGTACAGAGCCTAGGAAAGCTCGACCCAAGGAGGGTCCTCATGGCATGTCGGATCATCATAGCCGACGATCACCCGCTGTTTCGCGAAGGCATGTTGCGCACTGTCCAGCGCCTGTTGCCGGATGCGCTGATCGAACAGGCCGGCGACCTGGACACCGTACTCACCCTGACCCAGGCCGGCGACGAGCTGGACACGCTGATCCTCGACCTGCGTTTTCCAGGCCTGACCTGCGTCAGCCAGTTGGCCGAGCTGCGCAAGCGACTGCCGCGCACCACCCTGATCGTGGTGTCGATGGTCGATGACCAGACGCTGATCGGCGAGGTCATGGCCGCCGGCATCGACGGTTTTATCGGCAAGAACATCGCCCCGGACGAGATCGGCCAGGCCGTCCTGGCCATTCGCGAAGGCGAGGTGCTGGTCAAGTTCGCCCCTTCCGGCCTGCTGCCCCTGGGCACCGGCGCCACCCTGACCACGCGCCAGCTCGAAGTGCTGCGCCTGATCGCCCAGGGCAAGACCAATAAGCAAATCGCCCGCGAACTGGAGATCTCGCCCTTCACCGTGCGCATCCATGTGTCTTCGCTGCTGCGCATCCTCAACGTGCCGTCGCGGGCCGCCGCGGCGGTGAAGTATTCAGGGGGACTGTAGCCCGGCTCGTCGCCTGCCAGCGCGTGGCCGCCCAGGCAGGTCGATACTGTGTGGGTTTCCCTGCTGGCAAGTCGTGCGCCCCACACTTCACCGAGGAACCGGACAATGCCGCTGACCCTGTATTTCCATCCGTTGTCGTCGTTCTGCCACAAGGTGCTGATCGCCCTGTACGAACACGGCATCGCCTTTGAAAAGCGCATCATCGATCTCGCCAACGACGCCGACCGGGCCGAGCTGCAAAGCCTGTGGCCGCTGGGCAAGTTCCCGGTCATCCGTGATCACGCCCGGCAGCGCGATGTGCCGGAATCGAGCGTGATCATCGAGTATCTGGATCGGTTTTACAGGGGCCAGAAGCCATTGATTCCCGAGGATTGGGACAGTGCGCTGGAAGTCCGGCTGTGGGACCGTTTTTTCGATTGCCACGTCCAGGGGCCGATGCAGCGGATAGTCGCCGATCGCCTGTATGGCACCAACGGCGACCTGAACAAGGAACGCGCAGCCCTGCTGAGCGCATACGCCATGCTCGAGCAGCGCATGGCCTCGAGGATCTGGGTGGCCAGCCCGGACTTCAGCCTGGCCGACTGCGCCGCCGCCCCGGCGTTGTTCTATGCCAGTACGCTCGTGGCCTTTGCCGACGACCATCGCCACCTGAACGCCTATTTCGAGCGGCTGATACAGCGGCCGTCGTTCCAACGGGTCATCGACGAAGCCCGCCCCTACTTTGTCCATTACCCCTTCGCCGAGGCCATCCCGCAGCGCTTTCACCAGCAGTCGGGCAAGGACGAGTCGATGGGGTGATCCGGGCACAAGAAAACGGGCCGCTTGAGCATCCACACGGATACCGGGGCATTACGGGAGCGTTTGATAAAAACAGAAGGATGGAGTGTTTCGGGAGGACTCGCCTCATGCCTGGCGGCTGAGGGGTACCTGAATGGATAAGAGATGGCAGGGGCGGCTGGATTCGAACCAACGCATGGCAGGATCAAAACCTGCTGCCTTACCGCTTGGCGACGCCCCTATCTCTGGTATTGCCTGCTCTCGCTGCAAGGTCCGTGGGTAGACCTCTGCAAGAACGCGCGGAAATTTATCAACTTTTTCGTCGTCTGTGAAGCCACAAATGCATAAATTTGTTTTTAAAACAGCTACTTACTTTTTAGGCCAGGACTGAGGTAAAAACCGCCGATACCTGGCAACCGCCATACAACGGGCGCCAGCTGCTGATCAGCAGCCAACAACGACGGCGACGCGTTTAGCGATTCCCCCGCCGGCAACTTGGTGCAAAATACCCCGCTCAGGTTGTAGCCCAGCCCCAGTCGCGTCGTGCCGCGCAACGAGAACCGATATGAAAACCCATTGTGAGATAAGCGATGTGCCCAAGCCGCCCAAACCCCAGCGCCAGTGTGATGGCAACCTTCACCACATCACCCACCAGCAGCCGGCGGTAACAGCATGATCGAAGTCACCGAGGTTTCCATTGCCCAACTGCGCGCCGCGCTCGAATCTGGCCAGACCACGGCGGTCGAACTGGTCCAGGCCTATCTGGCGAGGATCGATGCCTACGACGGCCCCGACACCCCCACCGCCCTCAACGCGGTAGTGGTGCGCAACCCCGACTCCCTCAAGGAAGCCCAAGCCTCCGACGCCCGTCGGGCCAAGGGCGAAACCCTGGGTCCGCTCGATGGTATCCCCTACACCGCCAAGGACAGCTATCTGGTCAAGGGCCTCACCGCGGCCTCCGGCAGCCCTGCCTTCGCCAACCTGATCGCCTATCGCGATGCCTTCACCATCGAACGGCTGCGCGCCGCCGGGGCGATCTGCCTGGGCAAGACCAATATGCCGCCCATGGCCAACGGCGGCATGCAGCGCGGGGTCTATGGCCGCGCGGAAAGCCCATACAACGCCGACTACCTCACCGCACCCTTCGCCTCGGGTTCATCGAACGGCGCAGGGACTGCCACCGCTGCGAGTTTCGCCGCCTTCGGCCTGGCGGAAGAAACCTGGTCGAGCGGCCGCGGCCCGGCCTCGAACAATGGCTTGTGTGCCTACACCCCTTCGCGCGGGGTGATCTCGGTGCGCGGCAACTGGCCGCTGACCCCGACCATGGACGTGGTGGTGCCCTATGCCCGGACCATGGCCGACCTGCTCGAAGTGCTCGACGTGGTGGTCGCCGAAGACCCGGACACCCGCGGCGACCTGTGGCGCCTGCAACCCTGGGTGCCGATCCCCAGCGTGGCCTCGGTGCGCCCGGCTTCCTATCAGGAACTGGCCGCCAGCGGCAGCGCACTGGCCGGCAAGCGCTTCGGCGTGCCGCGCATGTACATCAACGCCGACCCTGAGGCAGGCACCAGCGAGGCGCCGGGGATCGGTGGCCCGACCGGGCAACGCATCGACACCCGCCCTTCGGTGATCGGCCTCTGGCAGCAGGCGCGCCAGGCGCTCGAAGCCGCGGGCGCCGAAGTGCTCGAAGTGGATTTCCCCCTGGTGTCCAATTGCGAAGGCGATCGCCCCGGCGCGCCGACGGTGTTCAACCGCGGCCTGGTGTCCAAGGAATTCCTGCACCATGAATTGTGGGACCTGACCGCCTGGGCCTTCGATGACTTCCTGCGGGCCAACGGCGACCCGCAACTCAATCGCCTGGTGGACGTCGACGGCCCGCTGATTTTCCCTCACGACCCGGGCACCCTGCCCAACCGCGAAGGCGACCTCGCCGCCGGCATGGACGAGTACGTGAAGATGGCCGAACGCGGCATCACCCCTTGGGATCAGATTCCTACCGTGCCCGACGGCCTGCGCGGCCTGGAGAAAACCCGGAAGATCGATCTGGAAGACTGGATGGACAAGCTGGGGCTCGATGCGGTGATCTTCCCGACCGTGGCCGACGTCGGCCCGGCCAATGCCGATGTCGACCCCGCGTCGGCGGATATCGCCTGGAGCAACGGCATCTGGGTGGCCAACGGTAACCTCGCCATCCGCCACCTGGGCGTGCCCACGGTCACCGTACCGATGGGTGTCATGCCGGACATCGGCATGCCCATCGGCCTGACCTTCGCCGGCCGCGCCTACGACGACTCGAACCTGCTGCGCCTGGCGGCAGCCTACGAGTCCACCGGCAGCAAACGCTTGATTCCGCCGCGGACTCCGGCGTTGGCGGACAGTAAACAGGTGGCTGGTCAGTAATGGAAAGGACGGGATTGGAGCAGCTCTGCCTCCAATCCCGCCCGGTAATGACAAGCCTGAATCATCAGGCCGTCCCTCGACATCATCACTCGCCCAAATAGTCTGCGGTCGACCTTGCCCGAAGCTGTTTGAAAGCCATCCCCCCGTCTGAAAAAGCCGCGCTACCCAACCAGCGAGCCTCGATTCTGTTGTTCAAATGAGAAGAGTGCCTTGTCGTGAGTCCGCTCGAATTGCAGCGGTGTCACGGTGATATGCCCGGCGAGAAGCTCCGCCGTCTCAGTGCCTGGCTCATCGGCTTGCGTGTGCCTGTCCAGCTTCAGCCAGTGATATTCAAGCCCGCGAGGATCGTTTTCCGTACGCACGGAAACGCCGTTCAAGCGCCCCGAGCCTTGACGCGTCAGTTTCAATGGAAGCACGGCATCCGGCGCGCAGTCGGGAAAGTTGACGTTCAAGCAAACATCCTCGGGCCAGTTCATGTCCATCAGTTGCGTGATGGCTTGCGGCCCATGATTGAGCGCGTTATCCCAAGGCACCGTACTTCTGTCGGTAAAGGCCTGGCTCAAGGCGATGGCAGGAACGCCAAACAGCAACCCCGTCATGGCGCCGCCGACCGTCCCCGAAAATACCGTTTCCACCCCCAGGTTCGCGCCTCGGTTGACCCCAGACAGAATCAGGTCGGGCCGGTCGTGATTGAGCAGATGCCCCAACGCCATTGCCACGCAATCGCCCGGCGTCCCGGTGACCGCAAAGCGTCTTTGGCCATGGCAACTCAGCCGCAGAGGTGTGTGAAGGCTCAGCGAATGAGAGGTGCCGCTTTGATCGAGCAACGGCGCCACAACCCAGACCTCACGCGCCAGTTGGCCCGCGATGCGTTCGAGAATCTTGAGCCCTGGTGCGTCTATGCCGTCATCGTTGGTGAGAAGAATCCGCGCGAATCTCGGATGATCGTTAGCCATCGTAATCCCCCCTCGTGATGTTCCCGGTCCGACGCTCGGAATGGGCATCGTCGCGAACCGTATTTAGCTATAATTACATAGCTATTTTTTCATAGGTATGACGGCATGAATATTTCGTTGTTTCGCGGACAGTTGACCCGCCTGGGCAAACGCCTGCGCCAGGAGGCGCAGAACACTCCCGAGACCTGGTCGCAGATGCTGGTGATGAGTGCAATCGAGCGGATGGACGGCATGGCCACGCCCTCGAAAATCGCCGAAGAGGAAAACATGCGCTCCTCCAACCTCGCCTCGCTGCTGCGGGACCTGGAAGCCCGTGAACTGATTACCCGCACCCAGGACACCGGCGATCGTCGCCGCACCTGGCTAGAGCTGTCCGAAAAAGGCCGGCTGGTGTTGCAGGCCAGCCGGGATCAACGTGATCAATGGCTGGACAGCGCGGTGAACACCTGCCTAACGGATAAGGAACGCAAACAACTGGCAGCGGCCGGAGCACTGATGGAGAAACTCAGTGCCTTCAGCCTGCCGGGTGACCTGTAAAAAAGAGGCGCGCTTGAAAACTGTGATCCACTCGTGGCAGGTCCCAAGACAGCGCCGCGCCTCTGCTTCCCTCATCTACTGGCGTGGCTGGGTGGTCGAGAAGATGTAGCGTGCAAAACGCCATTGGCCATCGCTTTCTCGATGCAACAGGAAAACCTCCTGGTTGCCTTCGGCGCTGGCAGGCTGATCGCCCTTCAGCAGCTTGACCGTTCCGTTGGAACGAGTCCGGGCGAACGCCCAGTCCCGTGACAGCGGTTGGATCTCATCGATGGTGAAACGCACGTTCAGCCTGATCAGGTCGAAGACCTGCCGATACGCCGCGCGTACCGCGTCACGGCCTACAGCCGGCGGGCTGTTCTGCGGCATGAACACCGCATCGCCGGCATACAGGGTCATGACCTGGTCGAGGTCGGAGGTGTTCAGCGCCGTTTCATAACGCTTGAGTTGCTGGGTGACCGCCGCGGTCACCCCCGCCTCGGCGCCCGGCTTGGCGGCCTGGGCCGCCAGGGGCAGCAACAGGCTGCCGAGCATCAGTGTGATCAATGGGATACGCATGCTGTTCTCCTTGAGATCAAAGCACCACGACGAGCTTGCCCAGGGCGCGATCGCTTTCCATCAAGCGGTGCGCCTCGCGGACTTCGTCAAAGGCGAAGGTTCGGGTATGGATCGACGGTATGCGCTTGGCGGCGAGTTCCTTGGCCAGCCAGGGCAGTGGCGTGTCCTGCAGGGGCAAGGCCGGCGTCCCGAACAAGCCGCTCGGGAAGAAGTTCAGGCGCACGCCCGCGGGCAGGTCCTGCATCAGGTGGAATTGCTCCAGGATGGGGGCACCACCGAGCAGTCCGATCACGCTCACCGCGCCGAAGGGGCGCAGGGTCTTGAGGGTGTCCCGCAGGGTGGGCGCGCCTACGATTTCCAGGGCGGCATCGACCCCATCGGGCGCGATTTCGCGAATGCGCGGGGCAATGTCGCCGTTGTCGACCACCACCACGTCGGCCCCTGCCTGGTAGAGGCGCTGGCTGTTTTCAGGGCTGCGGGTGGTCGCGATGACCTTCAATCCGCGAGCCTTGGCATAGGTAATGGCGGCCAGGCCAACCGATGAAGTACCGCCGCGTACCAGCAAGGTCTGGCCCTTCTGGATGCCCAGGCTCTTGTCCAGCGCGCCCCATACCGTGAGGTACGCCTCGGGCAGCGTGGCCAGCTGTTCCCAGGACAGCGAAGTGTCGTCCAGCGCGATCACATTGTTGCACAGCACCGTCACCTGCTCGGCGTAGCTGCCGTTACGGGTGAACTGCATGCCCCCCATGGCCGTGACCACCCGCTGGCCAGTGCGCAACAGGCCCGAAGGGTCCTGGATGACTTCGCCTACCGCCTCGATGCCCGGCACCCGAGGTGCGCTGATGGCGCCCATCTTGCCAGCGCGCAGATAGGTTTCGGCGCGGTTGAGGCCAAAGGCGCGAACGCGGATCAGCACTTCGTCGGCCGTCGGCGCGGGGGATGGGATATCCCGCAGTTGCAGGACTTCCGGGCCGCCGGTCTGTTCGATCACATAAGCTTTCATGGTGGAGTTCCTCAAGTACGTTGTGGGTTGAAGCCATTGCCATCTGGGCAAGTGGCCTCACTATCCATCAATCGAAACTGGAAGATAATCCACACAACAGATAGGCTTCCTCTCACCAATGAGAGGAGCAATCATGGACTTCAACGCCGTCCGGATGTTTGTCAGCGTGGCGCAGACCGGCAGCCTTTCCGCCGCCGCCGAACGCCTGGAGATTCCCCTGCCGACCTTGAGCCGGCGTATTCGCGAACTCGAACAACAGCTGAAGGTACAACTGCTCGAACGCTCGGTACGGGGCACCAAGCTCACCGACTCGGGGGCACGCCTGTACGAACACGCCAGCCGCGGCATCGAGGCATTGGTCGAGGGCGAACAGGCGGTGATCAGCGATCAGGCGCTGTTGAAGGGCCGTTTGCGGCTGTCGTTGCCGCCCTCGTTCGAACCCTGGTGGGATGTGCTGTCGGCATTCCAGCGCCGCTATCCGCAGGTCGAGGTCAGTGTGCATACCACGGAACGGCGCATCGACCTGATCGAAGACGGTGTGGATGTGGCGCTGCGGGTCGGTGCGATTACCCACGAGACCATGGTTGCCCGCCGCCTGCTGAGCTATCGCCACCTGCTGGTGGCCAGTCCCGGGTTGATCGAGCGGCTGGGCCCACCCAGCAGCGTCGAGGCGCTGAACGCCTACCCCTGCGGTGTCTGGAGCCAGGGCAGCCCGGGGACCTGGCAGTTGGGAGACGTGGCCTTCAGGCCCAGGGCTATGCTCGCCACCAACGACTATGCGCACCTGCGCAGCCGCGCGCTGGCCGGTGACCTGGTGACGGAGCTGCCGCCCTTCCTCGCGGCACGCGCCATCCGCGAAGGCCGGCTATTGGCGCTGCTGCCCGACCATCCCTTGCCGGAGCAGCAAATCAATCTGCTCTACCCGTCCCATCGTCACCCATCGGCCATCGTGCGGGCCTACCTGGACTTCGCCCAGGGCTACATGGGCTATCTGACAGAGGTATCGTCTACCCGGCAGTGATCGATCCTGAGGGGCCCAGGCACGACCCGAGTCGATCACCCCTCCTCCAGCCGCTCCCGCAGAAACTCGATAAAGCGCTGGGTCTTCGCCGGCAGCAGGCGGGTTTCGGTGAGGGCGTAGACCGGGATGGGGCTGGCTTGCCACTGCGGCATCACCCTGCGCAAGCTGCCATTGGCCAATTCCTCGGCGACTATGCCTTGCGCCAGCACGGCGATGCCCAGGTCGAGCGTCGCCAGGCGACGGATCAGGCCCACGCTGTTGAGCTGGAAGCGCCCGCCCACCTCGACCTCCAGCGTTTCGCCAGGGCGGGACAGCGTCCAGTTGTCGGCTTTGGGCGAGCGCAGGCGCAGGCATTCATGCCCCGCCAGGTCCCTCGGATGAACCGGTTCGCCGAAACGTTCCAGATAAGCCGGTGAGGCGTACAGATAACGCGGCAGGCTGGCAAGCTTGCGTGCAATCAGGTTCGAGCTTGGCGGCTCGCCCATGCGAATGACCAGGTCGACCGGCTCGCTGATCAGGTCGACCTGGCGCGGCGTCAGGTCGAAATCGAAGCTGATGCCCGGGTAACGGCCGGCGAACTCGGCGATCAGCGGCGCCAGGTAGATAGTGGCGAAATCCACCGGCAGCGATGCCCGCAACAGGCCGCTGGGCCGCGCCAGCATTTCCCCCAACTGCTCGTGGGCGAGCCGGGCCTCCTCGACGATGCGCTTGCAGCGATCGAAGTACAGCTGCCCCGCCTCGGTCAGTTCGATCTTGCGCGTGGTGCGGTGCAGCAGCCGCAGGCCGATGGCCTTTTCCAGGCCGCTGATGCGCCGCGACAAGGTCGAGTTCGGCATCTCCATCGCTTCCGCCGCGCGGCGGAAACTGCGCGCCTTCACCACCTCGACGAACAGCGCCATATCGTTCAGCAATTCCACGCCGATTGCTCCATCAGTGGATCAGTCATTTCAATTCAGGCGGATTTATCCCGCCTCTGGATTGATTAATGATAACCACATCGCCAATTGAGGAGCACTGCCATGAATTCGCTTTTTACCCCCGTCCAACTAGGTCGCCAGCATTTGTCCAACCGCCTGGTCATGGCGCCGATGACCCGTTCCCGCGCCGATGACGCCGGGGTGCCCAGCGAGTTGGCGGTGACCTATTACGCCCAGCGTGCCGGCGCCGGCCTGATCATTTCCGAGGGTGTGTTCCCCGCCGCTCTGGGCCAGGGCTATGTGCGTACCCCGGGGATCGAAACCGCGGCGCAGGTGGCCGCGTGGAAGCAGGTCACCGCGGCGGTGCACGCCCGCGGCGGGAAGATCTTCATGCAGTTGATGCACTGCGGCCGCATCTCTCACCCTTCGCTGCTGCCTGAGGGCGTCCTGCCCCTGGCCCCCTCGGCGATCAAACCGGCAGGCCAGACCTGGACCGCGACCGGCCTGCAGGATTTCGTCACCCCCCATGCCCTGAGCGTGGAAGAAATCGCCATGGTGGTCGCGGGCTACCGGCAGGCCGCGCACCTGGCCATCGAGGCCGGTTTCGACGGGGTCGAGCTGCATGCCGCCTCGGGTTATCTGCCGGAACAGTTCCTCTCGTCCGGCAGCAACCAGCGCAACGATGCCTACGGCGGCTCGGTGGAGAACCGCGCGCGTTTTGTCCTTGAGGTACTGGCGGCGCTCACCGCGGAAATCGGCGGTGACCGGGTCGGCCTGAAGATCTCGCCGGAAATGAACTTCAACGACATCACCGACGCCAACCCGCAGCAGACCTACCGCTACCTGGTGGAGCAGTTGCGCGGGCTCGACCTGGCCTACCTGCACGTGGCCCTGTTCGGCGCCAGCCTCGACTACCACGCCCTGCTGCGCCCGCTGTTCGACGGCCGCTACCTGATCGGTGGCGGGCTCGACCAGCAAGCCGCCGAAGCGCTGCTCGCCGATGGCCGGGCCGATGCCGTGGTATTTGGCGCGGCCTTCCTCGCCAACCCGGACCTGCCCGAGCGTTTCCGCCTGGGCGCCGAGTTGAATGCGCCGCACAAGGAGACCTTCTACAGCCCGGGCGCGCAAGGCTATATCGACTACCCGAGCCTGGGTGCCTGAGGACACCGCCATGACCCACATCGCACACCTGCAGCGGATGAACCACGGCAGCCACTTCCGGGCCTTCACCCTGCGCGGTGGCCAGCCCATCACGGCCATCGACCCCTTCCTCGTGGTCGACCATGCCTGGACCAGCGGGCCGACCTTCCCGCCGCATCCCCATGCCGGTTTTTCCGCGGTGTCCTACCTGTTTCTCGACTCCGAGACCGGGATCGACAACCGCGACTCCCTGGGCAACCGCAACCTGATCCAGCCCGGTGGCCTGCACTGGACCGCGGCGGGCACAGGCGTGGTGCATGAGGAAGTGCCCGCCGAGACGGGCAAGACCGTGCACATGCTGCAGGTGTTCATCAACCTTCCGCAGCCCTTGCAGGGCGCGGCACCCTTCGTCTTCAGCCTCGAAGCCCAGGACGTGCCGGTGGTGCAGCTGCCAGGGGTGAAAGTCCGGGTGCCGCTGGGCGGCTTCAGGGATGTCCGCTCGCCACTGTCGCTGCCCACCGAGGTCAGCTTGCTCGACATCTCTCTGGAGCCAGGCGCGCAGGTGAGGGTGCCGATCGCGGCGGGCCATGGCGCCTTCGTGATGCCGATCGACGGCGAGCTGTCGGTGGATGGCCAGCCCTTCGACCTGATGCAGGCCCGGCTGCCGGTAAGCCTGCCGCAGCCCGAGGAACGCCAGCTCAGCCTGCGGGCGGACCAGGGGCCGGCCAAGGCAGTGCTGTTTTCCGGGCGCCCCCTGGGGCAACCGGTGTATTGGCAGGGGCCGCTGGCCCTTGCCTCGCAAGAGGCGCTGGCCGCGGCCGTCGAGGCCTACCAGCGCGGGGCGTTCGGCACGCTGCAAGCGCGCTGATCACCCTGACCATCAATCGGGGCGCAACACTTCCACCTCCCAGGGCGCGAGCACCCCAACCTCAGATACCAGGAGCACCATCATGTCCTACGAAAGATTCAGTACCGAGAATGCCGCCCTGCTGTTGATCGATCACCAGGTGGGGACCATGCGCTGGGTGAAATCCATTCCCTTCGAAGAGATGAAACGCAACGCGCTGATGCTCGCCAAGGCCGCCAGCATTCTGCAACTGCCAGTGGTCCTGACTTCGAGCATGGAGGAATACGCCCAGGGTCCGCTGCTGAGTGAACTGGAGCAGATCCTGCCCAGGGAATTCGCGGCCCGCATCAAGCGCCTGGGGATCGTCAACGCCATGGACGATGACAACTTCGCCAAAGCGGTCCAGGCCACCGGTCGCAAGAAACTGATCATCGCCGGGGTCACCAATGACGTCTGCACGGTGTATCCGGCCCTGAGCCTGGTGCGCGATGGCTATGAAGTGCAGGTGGTGGCCGACGCTGGCGGCTCCCCCAGCGCCATGGCCGATGACATTGCCCTGCGCCGGATGGACAAGGGCGGCGTGACCCTGACCAGCACCAACCAACTGATCGCCGAACTGGCGGGAAGCTGGGCGACGCCGCAGGGCGGTCAACTGGTGCAGGTGCTGATGACCGCGCTGCAAGGCTGAGCCCCGCAATAAGGATCGCCGGAAGTGCATGAAGCGGTTCCGGCGATCTTCGTTCACTGATGATCCTGGCGAAGGAAACGCCAGGCCATCAGATAAAGATCGTGCCCTTCAGATACAGCGCGCCCTGGCCGCTGATCAGCACCCGGCCGTTATCCAGCACCTCGCACCACAGCTGGCCCTTGCGCGCCCCACCCTGCTCCGCGCTCAGCCGGGTTTTGCCCAGGCGCTGGGCCCAGTACGGCGCCAGGGAGGTGTGGGCCGAACCGGTGACCGGGTCTTCGTTGACGCCGACGCTGGGGCCGAACCAGCGGGAGACAAAGTCGAACTGCTTGCCCGGCGCGGTGACGGCGATGCCGCGCACATCGAAGTTGGCCAGGGCGGCGAAGTCGGGCTTGAGGCCGGTGATGATTCCTTCGTCCTCGACCACCAGCAAATAGTCGTCGGTACGGTACAGGGCTTCTGCGCGCGGCAGGCCGAGGGCTTGCAGCAGGCTCGGCGGAATCTCCACAGCCGCCGGCTGCTTGGCCGGGAAGTCCATGGACAGGCGTTCGCCGTCCCGGCGCACGCGCAACTCGCCGCTGCGGGTGCTGAAACGCAGCAGTTCGCTGGGCTCGTTCAACTGTTCGAACAGCACCCAGGCCGCCGCCAGGGTGGCGTGGCCACAGAGGTCGACTTCCACGGTCGGGGTGAACCAGCGCAATTCGAACAGCTCACCGTTGCGCACGAAGTAGGCGGTTTCCGAGAGGTTGTTCTCTTCGGCGATCCATTGCAGCGTGGCATCGGGCAGCCAGGCGTCCAGCGGGCAGACCGCCGCCGGGTTGCCGCCGAAAGGCGTGGAAGAAAAAGCATCCACCTGAAAGATGTCGAGCTGCATCGGGTTCACTCCTGTTGACTGGCTTGGTCTGTGGCCCGGATCTGGTCCAGGTAGTTGTAGATGGTGTAGCGGGTGACACCCAGGGCCGCGGCGGCCTTCTCGATGCCGCCCTTGACGATGAACAGCCCGCGGTCCTGCATCTTGCGCACGGCGTCGAGCTTCTGGGCCTTCTTCATCAATGCCCGGCCGCCGGGACAGGCTTGCTGAATGATTTCCGCCATCAACTGCTCCATGTCCTGGGGCTCGTCGTGGCGCGGTTCGGGGGCTGTGCCCAGGCCCAGCAGCTCGCCCAGGCAGGCATGGGCGGCGGCGATACCGCTGAGGTCGGCGTTGGTGCACAGGGTGGCGAAGGGCTGGCCGCAGCTGTCGCGATACACCACCGTCGAGCTGCGCAACGGGCGACCGTCGGGCGCGGTGGTCGGGTAGTTCTCCACCAGCACCGGCTCGCTGCCGGAGCTATCCTCCATGGCCCGGCGCACGGCGATAAACCCCAGGTCCTCGCGCGGCCCGGCCAGCACCGGGCTGCCGACCCGGCGACCGGTGACATGGCCATTGGCGATGGCAACGATAGAGGCCTCGGGCCGGGTCAGGTCATGCAGGACGATTTCGGTGTGCCGGCCCACCACGCTGCCGAGCATGTTCAGGGTGCTGTGCAGCACCTTGAACACCAGCTGGCGTTCGGCGGCACACTCGGGGGAAAAAGGGCTGCTGGGGGTTTTCATGGCGGTTTCGCAGAAAAAGAATCTGGCGAAAATATCAACATTAAGTTGAATATTCAACTTAATGTTGACCAAAGTCATTCAGTCTTCCTCTACGGTCCCCAACAGCCATTCCTTGAACGCCAGCATCGCCGGGCTCTGTGTCCGTGACTGCAAACGGGTCAGCCAGTAGCTGCCGGTGGTAATGCCCACCGCGAACGGCTGGACGATGCTGCCGGCGTGCAGCTGCCGGGCGAACATCAGCGGCGGCGCCAGGGCCACGCCTATGCCCTGCTGCGCGGCTTCCATCATGCCCAGGGACGAGTCGAAGACGATGCTGCGCGACGGCAGGGTGCTGGCCGGCAGGCCGGCGGCGCTGAACCATTCCGGCCACTCGTCGGTACGGTAGGAGCGCAGCAGGGTCTGGCCGAGCAGGTCAGCGGGGCTGTGCAGCTGCCGCGCCAGCTCCGGCACGCAGAGCACCGACAGCGGCGCTTCCAGCAACTGGATGGCATCGGTGCCGTGCCAGGCGCCACTGCCGAAACGGATGGCGTAGTCCAGGCCTTCGGCGGCAACATCGACCCGGTTGTTGTGGGTCGACAGGCGCAGGTCGATAAACGGATGCCGCGCCTGGAAGTCCTCCAGGCGCGGCAGCAACCAACCAACGGCAAAGGTACCGACCGCGCCGACGCTGAGCATTTCACGGTAGTGCCCGCCTTCGAAGCGGCCGAGGGTTTCGGCGATGCGATCGAAACACTCGCACAGCACCGGCAGCAGGGTTTCGCCCTCGCTGGTCAGCATCAGCCCGCGGGGCAAGCGCTTGAACAGGGTGACGTTGAGCTGGGCCTCGAGGCTTTTCACCTGATGACTGACCGCCGCCTGGGTCACGCACAGCTCGATGGCCGCGCGGGTAAAACTCAAATGCCGCGCCGAGGCCTCGAAGGCCCGCAGGGCATTCAGCGGCAGATGGGGTCGAATCATGAGCACTCCCTAATTTTTCTAATGGCTCCTGCGAAATATCGTCGTTTGTCGATCCTTCGCCAACCGCCTACATTGAGCCGGCTCGCAGCGCCCTGCCCCCTGACTGCAAGGGCAGGCGCTGGCAAAAGCCGCTCGGAGTGTAGCGGCCATCACCCTGCAAAATCATGGAATGTCAGCCCATCATGCACAACAAAAACCTAGCCCTATCTGGATTTTTCGCCGTTTCCCTGCTGCTGTCCGGTGCCAGCGCCTGTCTGGCCGCCGGCCAGCCGGACAGCGCCCTCAAGCCCCTGGTCGACGCGGCGATCCGCCCTTTGATGCAACAACAGGACATCGCCGGCATGGCGGTGGCCATCAGCATCAAAGGGCAGCCCCATTACTTTAACTACGGCCTGGCCTCCAAAGAGGGGCAGAAAGCCGTCGACGCCGACACGCTGTTCGAGGTCGGCTCGGTGAGCAAGCTCTTCACCGCGACCCTGGGGGCCTATGCCCAGGCCAGCGGCAAACTGTCCCTGAACGACCCGGCCAGCCGCTACCTGCCGGCATTGAAAGGCAGCGCCTTCGAGCACATCAGCCTATTGCAACTGGGAACCTACAGCGCCGGCGGCCTGCCGTTGCAGTTCCCGGCGCAGTGGGACAGCCAGGACAAGATGCTCGGCTACTACCAGGCCTGGAAACCGGCCTTTGCCCCCGGCGCCCAGCGCCTGTACTCGAACCCGAGTATCGGCCTGTTCGGCTACCTGGCCGCGCAAAGCCTGGGGCAGCCCTTCGAACAATTGATGGAGCAGAAGCTGTTCCCGCAACTGGGCCTGCAACACAGCTATATCCAGGTGCCGAACTCGCAGATGAGCCATTACGCCGAGGGCTACGGCAAGGATGGCAAGCCGGTGCGGGTCGGCCCCGGCGCCCTGGATGCCGAGGCCTACGGGGTGAAGACCAGCGCCGCCGACCTGCTGCGTTTCGTCCAGGCCAACCTCAAGCCCGAGTCGCTGCCGCAACCCTGGCCGCAGGCAATCGCCATCACCCACACCGGCTATTACCAGGTCGAAGGCATGACCCAGGGCCTGGGCTGGGAGCTCTACCCCTACCCGCTCAGCCTGGATGCCCTGCTGGCCGGCAACTCGTCGCAGATGGCCTTCGAACCGCACCCGACCCGCTGGTTTACCCCGCCCCAGGCACCACGGGCCAATACCCTGTTGAACAAGACCGGTTCCACCAACGGCTTCGGCGCCTATGTGCTGTTCGTGCCCGGCAAGGACATCGGCCTGGTGCTGCTGGCGAACAAGAACTACCCCAACGCCGAACGGGTCAAGGTCGCCCATGCCCTGCTCGATGCCCTGGACAAGCAGGTCGGCGCGGCTACGCAACCCTGAGAAAAACAGTGGCCGGGTCGATTGACGGACCCGGTCGCTGGACCGGCTGGGGGCACGCCTTATCCATCACAACGCGCTCCGCGACGATGATCGGCGCTGGATAAAACCGGCGGAACGCGCCATCCTCCGCGTCTTTTTCCGCGCAGCCCCTGGGGGCGCACGTTTTTCCAAGGAAGCCGTCCATGTATAACCAGCCGCTCAGCCCCGCCGAGTTCGAATTCATCGAAGACACCCTGCTCAAGTACGGCGACGACCATTCCGTGCTCAACCTGGCCGAGCTCGACGGTTTTTGCACCGCCCTGGTGTCCGGCCCGGCCCAGGTGGACATCGCCGAATGGTTCCCAGCCATCTGGGGCGGGCAGAACCCGGACTGGCAGGACCCCGAGGAGTGCAAGCGCTTCATCGAGCTGAGCGTGCGCCACCTGAACGCCCTCGCCACCGCACTGGCGAGCGACTCGGCGAGCTTTCAGCCGCGCTTCGAACAGACCGAGCATCAGGACCAGCCGCTGACGCTGGCGGAAGAATGGTGCTTCGGCTACCTCCGCGCCATGGCCGTAAGCAACTGGCCCGAACTGCCTGCCACCCAGGCCGCCCAACTGCAAGCCATCATCACCTGCGCCGAACAGGACAACTTCGAACTGCCGGCCGACCTGGATCTGGTTCAACACCGTCAGACAGTGGCCAGCGTCGAGCAGGCGGCCCGGGCGCTGCACGATTACTGGTTGGCGCAACGCTGAGAATGGCGTGAGGGTAGGTCACTCACCTACCCTCAGGCTCCAGGCTAGCGAGCCAGACTGCATCGTGAATAGTGCGGACTAGCTTCTTATTATCGTCATCGCTATGTACTCCAGGCCCAGGCTCACCAGCAGCCCGCCCATGATCCAATGCGAAACAATCAGTCTTCTTTTAAGAGGCTGAGGAAAGTTGCTTATCTCATCAGCATCCAACAATCCCCTTCTAATGAAGAAGCCGGGACATGCCAGATAACCCGCTACCACCCCCACCATCATCATCCGCCCCCAGGCTCCCATATGCAGGTAGAACCTGTTGCCGGTGATCATCTGGCAGTTTTTGACATACCCGAGCATCTCGTCCATGCGGGTATATCCCCAATACAGATAGATACCGATCATGGTGAACATGCCGAGAAAAGTTATCCCCCCCAAAGAAGCCAGTACCAGATCAGCAGTAGTAACGTTACTCATTTCCCTGCCTCATAAACGACCTCTCCCAAATACGCCCCGAACCCGTTACCCGCCTCACCCAGCACATAGCTCCCACCACCAATGACAACAAGGCCACACACTACGCTGCCAACTCCCCCCGTAGG
>NZ_JACNAC010000071.1:0-30076 GCF_017349775.1 Pseudomonas sp. GW460-12-10-14-TSB1 | reverse complement strand
ACCCTGGTGGTGTTCTTCGCGATCCTCGCCATGGGCCTGTTGTTCACCGCCTACAGCCTGATGCACGACGTGCACGAGCTGGGCACCACGGTCACCACCTGGACCCCGTTCCTGCTGCTTGGCGTGGCGCTGCTGATCGCCCTGGGCTTCGAGTTCGTCAACGGCTTCCACGACACCGCCAACGCCGTAGCCACCGTGATCTACACCCACTCGCTGCCGCCGCATTTCGCGGTGGTCTGGTCGGGTTTCTTCAACTTCCTCGGCGTGCTGCTGTCCAGCGGCGCAGTGGCCTTCGGCATCATCGCCCTGCTGCCGGTGGAGCTGATCCTGCAGGTCGGCTCGTCGGCCGGCTTTGCGATGATCTTCGCCCTGCTGATCGCCGCCATCCTGTGGAACCTCGGCACCTGGTGGCTGGGCCTGCCGGCCTCGTCGTCCCACACCCTGATCGGTTCGATCATCGGTGTCGGCGTGGCCAACGCCCTGATGCACGGCCGCGACGGCACCAGCGGCGTGGACTGGAGCCAGGCCACCAAGGTTGGCTATGCGCTGCTGTTCTCGCCGCTGATCGGCTTCGCCTTCGCCGCCCTGCTGCTCCTGGCCTTGCGTCTGTTCGTGAAGAACCGCGCGCTGTACAAGGCACCCAAAGGCAACACCCCGCCGCCGTGGTGGATTCGCGGCATGCTGATCGTCACCTGCACCGGCGTGTCCTTCGCCCACGGCTCCAACGACGGCCAGAAAGGCATGGGCCTGATCATGCTGATCCTGGTCGGCACCCTGCCCATGGCCTACGCGCTGAACCGCACCATGCCGGCCGACCAGGCCCTGCAGTTCGCCGCCGTGGCGCAAGTCACCCAGCAAGCCCTGGTGAAAAGCGCCCCGCAACCGGCCCCTGCCGACCCGCGCGCGGTGCTTTCCGACTATGTGCGCAGCAAGGAAGCCACGCCGCAGCTGGTCCCGGCCCTGGCCGCCCTGACCGGTCATATCGGTGACGAAGTGAAGGGCTACGGCTCATTGGCCAAGGTACCGGCCGAAGCCATGGGCAACGTGCGCAACGACATGTACCTGAGCAGCGAAACCATCCGCCTGATGGACAAGAACCAGGTCGGCGACTTCGACGCCGACACCCAGGGCAAGCTGCAACTGTTCAAGCAGCAGATCGACAACGCCACGCGCTTCATTCCGCTATGGGTGAAGATCGCCGTGGCCATCGCCCTCGGCCTGGGCACCATGGTCGGCTGGAAACGCATCGTGGTCACCGTCGGCGAGAAGATCGGCAAGACCCACCTGACCTACGCCCAGGGCGCCTCGGCGGAAACCGTGGCGATGCTGACCATCGGCGCCGCCGATATGTTCGGCCTGCCGGTGTCCACCACCCACGTATTGTCTTCAGGTGTGGCCGGGACCATGGTCGCCAACGGCGGCGGCCTGCAGATGCAGACCATCCGCAACCTGCTGATGGCCTGGGTGCTGACCCTGCCGGCGGCGATCCTGCTGTCCGGCAGCCTGTACTGGCTGTTCACCCAACTGTTCTGAACACCGCCTTTTCTGTAGGAGCGGCCGGTCGACGCTCGATTGCCCACGATAGCGTCAGTGGTCACACCACCGGTTCAGAGACCTGACCCGGTGGTGCTTGCCATGGCCTCTTCGCGGGCAAGCCTCGCTCCTACAGATCGGATCTCAACTGATGGCGGGCAATCTGCCGCGGCTGCGGCTGGACAGCCCCACTTGCAAGACAAACGCCAGCACCCCGGTCAGCGGTGCGGAAAAACTCGCCAGCCCACCGCCGGCCCACATCAGCAACAGACCCAGGGCGGTCCCGCCGAACCAGGCGCTCAGCCCCGCACCGTTGAACGCTGCGACACGCTCGATGGCCGCCACCTCGGTGCGCCCGAACAGGATCTGCGCCAGCGCCACGCCAACCCAGGCGACGACGAAGATGCCCTGGTAGGCCAGCGCCTTGAGCAGATAGGCGAACACGTCCGCCAGCATCAGCACGTAGACGATCACCCCCACCGCCAGCGCCCACACCAGGTATGAACCGCGCACGCCGAAGCGGCCGAAGAACGCCTGCATGTTCAGGGTCGCCAGGTAGTAATTGGCGGTGTTGATCCGGGTTTGCGTGGCCCAGACGAACAGCAGCCCCCACAGCCCCATGAGTTGCAGGATCGCCATCACCACCGAGACTTCGTTGAGCGCGCCTTCGTGGGGAATGCTGCTGACCAGGTAGATGCCCGCCGCGCCGTTGAGCAGGAAAGTCACCGCGTAGAACGGCATGCCGAAGTTCCAGCGCCCATGGTAGCCGGCGTCTTCAGGCTTGCCGAAGCGCGCGTAGTCGAAGGTGAACAGCATCAGGATCCACACCCCCATGTACGCCACGAAACAGTCCCACCAGGCAAAGGCGCCGGGGCTGGCCGGGCCGAAATCCAGCCACTGCGGCTGGTAGCCATAACGCGCGATCGACAGCCCCACCGCCACCAGCAGCCCGCCCAGGTACACCGGCAGCAGCACGCCGTTGAGCTTGTCCAGCCAGTGCTGCACGCTGCCCAGAATCAGCGGCACGCTGTACAGCACCACCAGCAGGGCCGCCAGCGGATACACCAACTGCGGGTACAGATGATTGAGCGCCACGGCGATCACCGAGCCTTCGAACACTGCGTAGTAGATCGCCGTGGAGAAGAAGATCAGCGTCGCCAGGCAGGCCCCGCTGCTGCCGAACAGCAGCCGGGAAAACAGCGCCACCGACAACCCGCTGCGCATGGCAAAACGGCTGAGCACGCTGTTGACCAGGCCATAGCAGAGCACCGACAGCAGCATGCCGATCAGCGCATTGCGTGTGCCGTGGGCCAACGCCAGGGACGCACCGACCACGATGTAGAACATGGCGCTGCACACGGCCCACCAGGCCATGGTCAGCGACAGCTTGCCCATGCGCGCATCCGCGGCGACAGGGAGATTGGCCGGGTCCTGCCCGGTTTGATTCGCTTGCGATAAAGCAGCCATATGCGTGAACTCCAGGACCAGTCAAAGGTTGAAGCGCGGGCAGCCGCCACCGCACCGAAGCGCGGTGGCGACCAACCTTTTGGCATTTACCCGCGCCAGGCGGCGGGCAGAATCAGGAAGGGAACAGCTTGCTCAGACAGGCGAGCTTTTTCTTGTAGGAGCGCCGGGCCTCCAGCGCTTCTTCCAGGGTCACCGCGACGAAACGGGCCTTCTGGTTGGGTTGCATCTGCCCGATCAGGTCGAGGTCGGCGCTGATCACCGTGCCGATCATGGCGTAGCCGCCACCGGACACCGCATCGCGGTGCAGCACTATGGGTTCGAGCCCGGCGGGCACCTGGATCGAACCTATGGGGTAGCAGCTGTCGACGATGTTCGACGGATCGGAACCGGCGCCGAACGGCTGCTCCCGTGGCTGGAAGCCCAGGGCGCTGCCGCCCTTGAAGCGATAGCCGATGCGGTCGGCTTCCGAACCCACGGTCCAGGGCTCGGCAAAGAAGCTGGCCTTGGCCGCGTCGGTCAGGCGCTCGTAGTACAGACCGGGCACCACCCGCAGGCTGATCTCGCCGCCCAGCGCCTGGCGCAGGGCCATGGGCAGGCTGGCGCCCGGCCGGCTCTTGGCGCTGTCGACGCCCACCGGCAACTCGTCCCCCGCCACCAGCCGCCGGCCCTGGAAACCGCCGAGGCCGCCCAGGGCATAGGTCGAGCGACTGCCCAGCACCAGCGGCACATCGATGCCACCGGCGACCGCCAGGTAGGCCCGGGCGCCGGCCTTGGGAAAATCGAAGCGCAGCACTTGCCCGGCCTTGACCGCAAAAGCGGTGTCCAGGTGCATGTCCACGCCATCGACCCTGGGCGTCATGTGGGCGCCACAGACCGCCACCAGCGCATCGCGGGTGAACTCCAGCTCCGGGCCGAGCAATGTGCACTCCAGCCCCGCCGCGCCAGCCGGGTTGCCCACCAGCTGGTTGGCCGCGCTCAGGGCGTACTGGTCCAGGGCTCCGGACGGTGGAATGCCCAGGTGGTAATAACCTTCGCGGCCCAGGTCCTGCACCGAGGTGGCCAGGCCGGGTTTGATGACCTTGATCATGCCAGCACCTCCTGCAACGACTTGGGATAACCGACCGGGTCGGCGAGGAACGCATCCAGGGAGAACTCCACCGGACGGATGCGCAGGTCGAACCGCCCGGCCTCGACCTCGGCCACTGCCCGGTCATAGGCCTCGCGGTCCATGGGCTTGAACTGCACGATGTCGCCCGGACGGAAGAACACCATGTGTTCCTTGAGGTACGCCAGGTTCTGCTGCGGGTCGTAGATCGGCGCCGGGGTGACGCCGAACATCTGGTAGCCGCCGGCGCCGCGCACCGAGTAGATGCAGCCGAAACAGCCACCGTGGCCGAGGGTCAGCTTTGGCGTGTCGGTGCGCGGCCGCAGGTACTTGGGCACCTGCAACTGGCGCTCGCGCTCGACCATCTGGAACATGAACGGCAGGCCGGCGACGAAACCCACCATCGACACGAACCAGGGCGCGCCACTGTGGGCGGCGATAAACGCCTCGACGTCCGCCAGGCCATTGATCCGCGCCGCGTACTCCAGGTCGGTGGCGCTCGGGTCCTGGTGCCGGTCGCGAAAACGCATCAGGGTTTCATGGGTCCAGGGGTCGTTGTACAGCACCGGGATCTCGATGATCCGGGTGTGCAGGGTGCGCTCGGCCACCGCCTCGGCCTCGGCCCCTTGCACGGCTTCGAGCAGCGCATGGGGGGCAATGCGGTCGGGGTCGAAACGGATCTGGAACGAGGCGTTGGCCAGGCACACGTCGAGTACGCCATCGAGCTCCAGGCGCTCCACGGCGCGGGTCACCGCCATGCCCTTGAAGAAGGCTTCCAGGGACATGCTGTCGCTGACCTCGGCAAACAGGTGCTCGTCGGCGCCGAAGCTGTAGCGGATCGCGGTGTTCATGCGGCACCTCCCATACGGCGCGCGGCCAGCCAGGTTTCCAGGGTGCCGGTGTGGAAGTCGGCGTGGTGCAGCCAGGGCTCGGCGAGCAATTCCCGGTGCAGGTCCAGGGTGCTGGCCATGCCGCTCAATGTGCAGTGTTCCAGGGCGATCCGCGCCCGGGCCAGGGCCTCGCCACGGTCGCGACCATGGACGATCAGCTTGGCCAGCAGCGAGTCATAGTACGGCGGCACGCGGTATCCCGG
Source organism: Pseudomonas sp. GW460-12-10-14-TSB1 (assembly GCF_017349775.1). NCBI lineage: Bacteria > Pseudomonadati > Pseudomonadota > Gammaproteobacteria > Pseudomonadales > Pseudomonadaceae > Pseudomonas > Pseudomonas sp. GW460-12-10-14-TSB1. Next base: position 24,878 of record NZ_JACNAC010000071.1, on the reverse strand, counting down.
GTACAGATGGCTATCGACCCGTACACCCGCCTCCTGCGGCCAGATCAACTCTTGCACCACGCCGGGGCTGGGGAAGAAGTCCCGGGCCGGGTCTTCGGCGTTGATGCGCATCTGCAAGGCCGCGCCATTGAGGCGGATATCGCTTTGCCGCAACCCCAGCGGTTCGCCGCCGGCAATGCGCAACTGGGCCTGGACCAGGTCGATGCCGGTCACCAGCTCGCTGACCGGATGCTCGACCTGGATCCGCGTGTTCATCTCGATGAAAAAGAACTCGCCGCTGGCCTCGTCATACAGATATTCCAGGGTACCCGCGCCCCTGTAGCCGAGGGCTTCGCTGAGGCGCACGGCGCTGGCGCACAGGGTTTCCCGCTGCAGGTTGTTGAGGACCGGCGATGGCGCTTCCTCGAAGATTTTCTGCCGCCGCCGTTGCAGCGAACACTCACGCTCGAACAGGTGCACCGCGTGCTTGCCATCGCCCAGCACCTGCACTTCGATGTGCCGGGCCTTGCCGATAAAACGCTCCAGGTACAGCGCGCCATTACCGAAGGCGGTCTGCGCCTCGCGCTGGGCACGGGGGAATTCTTCCGCCAGTTGGCTGGCGTTTTCCGCCAGGCGAATACCCCGTCCGCCGCCACCGGCCGAGGCCTTGATCAGCAGCGGAAAACCCACGGCCTCGGCGGCTTGCAGGGCCATGTCGAGTTCGAACAGTTCCCCGGGCGAACCCGGCACCACCGGCACCCCGGCGGCCTGGGCAGTGCGCCGGGCTTCGGCCTTGTCGCCCATGCGGCGAATGGTGTCCGGGCTGGGCCCGACGAAGATCGCCCCCGTTGCTTCGACGGCTGCGGCGAACTCGGCGTTCTCCGAGAGAAACCCGTAGCCGGGGTGCACCGCATTGGCGCCGCTGGCCTGCAAGGCACCCAGCAAAGCCTGCACGTTCAGGTAGCTCTGGTCGGCGCGGGCGGGGCCCAGCACCTGCACCTCATCGGCCAGGCGCGCGGCCATGGAGTCGACGTCCGCTTCGCTGCACGCGGCCACGGTGGGGATACCCAGGGCCTTGGCCGCGCGAATGATGCGCACGGCGATTTCGCCACGGTTGGCCACCAGCAGTTTGCTGATGGCTTGAGTACTGATGGTTCGAGTCATGGGCCTGCCCTCACTGGTCATCGAGCGTGGCAACGACCTGACCCGGCTCCACCGGATCGCCGTCCTCTACCGCGAAGGCCGTGAGGCGACCGGCCGTCCCGGCGGTCAGTTCGGAAAACTGCTTCATGACTTCGATCAGGCCGATCACGGTGTCGGCGTCGACGCGCTCGCCAACCTCGACGAAGGGCGCCGACTCGGGCGTGGCCTTGCGATAGAAGGTGCCCGGCAAGGGGGTGATAACGGAATGTTCGGCCATGTCTGTTCCTCTTGGAATAGTTGTAGAAAGGCAGGCAAAAAATCTTCGGCGAACCCCGGCGTCTTCGCGCCTGGTGTTGTGGCTGGGGGTTGCGGAGCGGCTCAGCGCGGCGCACGCACCTCGATTCCGGCCTGGTCCAGGGCGGCGCGGGTGGCCTCCACCAGGCACAGGGCGCCAGGGGTGTCGCTGTGCAGGCAGATGGAGTCGAACTCGATCTCCAGGTCCTCACCCTCCACGGTGCGCACCAGGCCTTGCTGGCAAGCGCGCACCACACGGGCGGCGACCGTGGCCGGATCGAGGGCACGCACGTTGCGGGTGAAGACGATGGAGCCGCTGAGGTCGTATTCGCGGTCGGCGTAGAACTCGCGGATCACTGGCTGGCCCAGCTCCCTGGCCACCCGCCAGATCACCGAACCGGGCATGCAATACAGCAGCAGCCCGGGCTCCAGGACTTGCAGGTGTTCAACCAACAAGCGGGCGGCCTCTTCATCCCGCGCCAGGTGCATGTAGAGCGCGCCATGGGGCTTGATGTGTTGCAGCGCCACGCCTTGGGCCCGCGCCAGTTCGCGCAGGGCGCCGAGCTGATAGAGCATGTCGTCCACCAGTTCCTGGGCCGGGGCATTGATGTGCCGGCGGCCGAACCCCACCAGGTCGCGGAACCCCGGATGGGCACCGATGGCCACGCCCAGGCGCTTGGCCTGCTCGACGGTACGCCGCATGGTGCCGGGGTCGCCGGCATGAAAGCCGGTGGCGATGTTGGCCGAGCTGATGAAGCCCATCAGCTCGTTGTCGACGCCATCGCCGATGGTCCAGGGGCCAAAGCTCTCGCCCATGTCCGAATTGAAATCCACTGCCTGCATCACTGTTGCTCCAACTTCTCGTGACTTCGTGCAGTGGAAATTACGGCCGCCCTTGACCCCTTGGGAAGATCTATTATCAGATACGGCATCTTCTGAAAAACAGATACCTACATTCATGTAGGAGCGAGGCTTGCCCGCGATGGCGCCAGTGATCCCAGCACCGGTTCAAGAGTCTGGCCCGGTGGCGTTTGTCATGGCCTCATCGCGGGCAAGCCTCGCTCCTACAGAAGCCTTGAGGAGTTCGTGATGTCCCTCACCCTGCGCCAGGTCCGCTACTTCGTCGCCACCGCCGAGATCGGGCAGATTTCCCAGGCGGCGATCCACCTGAACATCTCCCAGTCGGCGGTGACCACGGCGATCAAGGAACTGGAAGCCATGCTCGGCGTGCAGCTGTTCCTGCGTTCGGCCCAGGGCATGAACCTGACCGACGCCGGACGGCATTTTCTCAACCGCGCCTATGTGATCCTGCGCAGCGTCGACGACGCGCTGAACAGCCCGCTGCCGGACTACCGCGCCAGCGGCGTGCTGCACCTGGCGGCCAGCTACACGGTGATCGGCTACTTCCTGCCGCACCACCTGCAACGCCTGGAACACTGGCATCCGGACGTGACCATCGAGGTCCACGAACAGGAACGCCAGGCCATCGAACAGGGCCTGCTGGAAGGCCGCTTCGACATGGCCGTGGTGCTGACCGCCAACCTCACCCACCCGGACATCGTCTCCGAAACCCTGTTCAACTCCGAACGCCGCCTGTGGCTGCCCAGCCATCACCCGCTGTGCGAGCGCGCCACCGTCAGCCTCGCCGACGTGGCGCAGGAACCCTACATCCTGCTGACCGTCGACGAAGCCGAACAGAGCGCCATGCGCTATTGGGAAAACGCCCGGCAGAAACCCCGGGTGCGGGTGCGCACCAGTTCGGTGGAGGCGGTGCGCAGCATGGTGGCCAACGGTAGTGGCGTGGCGATCCTCTCGGACCTGGTGCACCGCCCCTGGTCGCTGGAAGGCAAACGCATCGAAACCCTGACCGTGAGCGACCCGGTAACGCCCATGAGCGTCGGCCTGGCCTGGCATCGCGAACGGGCGTTCACCCCGGCGATGCAGGCGTTTCGCGACTACTTCCACGACGCGTTCCTCGCGCCGCAGCAGCTGTCGGCACGGCGTTAAGCCGCGCCAGAACGCCAGGAACGAGCTGGCTCGCGATGAGGTACGCGGTGCATCCGATCGACCGCGTTACGTACATCGCGAGCCCGCCCGCTCCTACAGGGGATGGGTGTCAGGAACAGCGCGTGGCAGGGTTCTGCGCCCAGCGCTTGGCGGTGCCGGCAATGCGCTTGGCCAGCTCGTCGATGGCTCGCTGATGGGCCTGGACCAGGCTCGACAGCTCGACGCTGGCCGGCTGGCTGATGCGGCTGCTGCAGGTCAGGCTGCGACGCTCGACGCCGTCGCCGCGCAGGCGCAGGTTCCACACCACGTCGATCAGCGCATAACGCCCCGGCACCGATTCGAAGCGGCGCACATCGGTCTGCAGCGACAGGATCGGCTGCGCTGCTGACTTGGGCAGGCCTTCCAGGTTGCGCGTGCCCAGCTGCAGCTCCATCTGACTGGCCAGGGCGTCGTGGAACTCGTCCGCCAGCGGCGCGCTCCAGCGCGCGGTTTCCAGGATCGCCAGGGTGCCGCCGTCCTGGCGTACCACGACTTGCGGCTGGTCGACCTGCATCGGAATGCGCACCCCGGCCATCTCGAATTGCAGGGCCGGCGCCGCGACGCCAGCGGGCGCCGGCTCGGGCGCCGGCGGCATCAGGGTGTAGTAATGGGTCGGCGCCGAGCTGCAGGCCGCCAGGCCCAGGGATGCGATCAACAACACTAGAGTTTTTTTCATGGCTGGACTTCCGATTCGGGCTCACGAGAAGACGATGAAGAGGATTTGTAGGCGTCCGGCTGGTTGTCCTTGAGCCGCCCACGGATCAGCGCTTCAGGATGACGACTGAGGAAGTCGGTGAGCACCCGCACCGAACGGGCGGTGCGCTGCACTTCGTCCATTGCCTGGCCCAGTTGCAGGCGCTGCGGCGAGTCCTCGGCGAAGCTGTCGTTGGCCGAGGTCAGGGTTTTCTTGGTCTGCTCCAGGGTGTCGCGCATCTCCGGCAATACCTTGCCGTTGACGTTCTGCAAGGTCTTCTGCATCTCGGTCAGGCTGCCATTGAGGTTGTTGGCGATGGCATCGATCGGCAACTTGCTGATCTTCTCCACCACTCGCTGCAACTGTTCCTGCAACTTGTCGAGCCCGCCCGGTACGGTGGGGATTTCCAATGGTCGCGCGGTCGCATCGAAAGCCACCGGCTTGGCGTTGGGGATGAAGTCCATGGAGATATACAGCTGGCCGGTCAGCAGGTTGCCGCTGCGCGCCTGGGCCCGCAGGCCATGCTGGACGAAGGCACCGATCAGGTAGCCCGCGCGACTTTCATCGGCACCGCTGAGCTTCTCCAGTTGCTGATGGACCTTGCCCAGGCGGGCCGGGTAGATCACCACGCCGACCACGGTGGAGAAGGTCTTTTTCTGCTCGTCGTAATCCAGGTCCATCGACACCACCCGGCCGAAGTTCACCCCGAGGAATTCCACCGGTGCATTGAGCGCCAGCCCGCGCAGGGTCTGGTCGAAACGCATGCGCATGTAGTACGGGTCGCCGTCGGGCGGCGCCAGCGCGGTGTCCTGGTCGGCGAACAGCTGGTAGCTGGCGTTCTCGTCGGCCGGCTTGGCGTTGGGGCTGTACTTGGGTTCGACGAAGGCGATGCCGCCGGCGAGGATCGACGAGATGGATTCGGTGTTGACCTTCAGGCCGTTGGCGCCCAGGGTCACGTCCACGCCGCTGGCGTTCCAGAAGCGCGAGTCGGTGGTGACGAACTGGTCGTTGGGCGCGTTGACGAAGATCCGCACGTCCACGCCCTTGCCGTTTTCCGACAGTTTGTAGGAAATCACCTGGCCTACCTCGATGCGCCGGTAATAGACCGGCGAACCGACGTCCAGCGACCCCAGGTCATCGGTGCGCAGGGTGAAGCGCTTGCCCTTTTGCCCGTAAGTCACAGGTGGCGGCGTTTCCAGGCCGACGAAGCTTTTCTTGCGCTTCTCTTCCTGGCCGGCGTCGGCGCCGATAAAGGCCCCCGACAGCAGGGTGTCGACACCCGACACGCCTCCCGCGCCAATACGCGGGCGCACCACCCAGAACATCGAGTCGGCGGCGGTGAAGGATTCCGCCGACTGGTCCAGCTCGACCTTGGCGATCACCTTGCTGCGGTTCTTGCTCAAGGCGATGGAGGTGACCTTGCCGATCACCACGTTCTTGTACTTGACCTGGGTCTTGTTGGCTTCCAGGCCTTCGGCGGTCTGGAAGCTGATAGAGATCTCGGGTCCGGCCGACAACGACTTGTGCACCAGCATCGACAGGCCGACCAGGGCCGCGACTATGGGCACGATCCACACCAGCGAAATATTGAACCGGCGCGTCCTGACCGCGGGGGTGCCCGGCCTCGCTGGCGCGCTTGAAGCGTTGGAACCTGGATGATCAGACATCTTCAACCTCTACATCCCAGATAAGCCGGGGATCGAAACTCATGGCCGCGAACATCGTCAGGACCACGACCAAACCAAAGAACAGGATACCCATGCGCGGCTCGATCGAGCTCAGGGCGTGGAATTGCACCAGCGCCGCCACCAGGGCGACCACCAGCACGTCGAGCATCGACCAGTAGCCGATCACCTCGATAAAGCGGTACAGCTTGGCGCGCTCGCGCATCGCCCAATGGCTACGGCGCTGGCAGGTGATCAGCAGCATCCCCAGGACAAAGAACTTGATGCACGGCACCACCACGCTGGCGATGAAGATCAGCAGGGCAATGTCCCAGGAGCCGTGCTGCCAGAACTCCAGCACACCACTGAGAATAGTGTTTTCGCTGCCGCTGCCGAATATCTGGGTGTACATCACCGGCAGCACGTTGGCCGGGATGTAGAGAATCAGGCTGGCCACAAGGAAGGCCCAGGTGCGGCTCAGGCTGTTGGGTTTGCGCGCATGCACCACGGCCTCGCAGCGCGGGCAGTAGTGAACGTCCTGCGGGCAGGTCTGGCCGCAGGTGTGGCACAGCATCAGGCCCAGGTCGCGGGCGTAGGGAGGCTGGTTCATCAGTAGCGGCCCTCCAGATCGTCCCAGAGGCGGCGGATGCCCTTGCCGGAAATCAGGATGATCAGCACCGTCAGCATCGACAGCGACCACAGCCCCAGGCCCGGGTGCACGTCGAGCATGCCGGCCAGCTTGACGATGGCCACCAGAATGCCCAGCAGGCACACCTCCAGCATGCTCCACGGCCGCAGGTGCTCCAGGGCACGCATGCAGGCCTTGAAGCCCGGCGCCGCGCGCCCGATATTGGCGAAACCCAGCACCCAGCACAGCAGGAGGATCTGCAAGCCGGGAGCAAGGATGATGGCCAGGCCGGTGACGGCGGCGATCAGGCTGATGCGGCCCTGGGCCAGGGCTTCGACCGACTGCCAGAGGGTGGCTTCGTTGCTCAGGCCTTCGAGGCTGATGCCGATCACCGGGAAGGCATTGGCGAACACGAACAGCAGCGCCGCCGTGATCGACAGGGCAAGCAGCTGCTGCACGTTCAGGTTCCGGGCGCGCTCCAGCACCGCCCCGCAGCGCGAGCACTGGGAGGTCTGGCCTTTTGCAAGCGGCACGGATTCGTACAGCGAATCGCAATGCTCGCAGATGATCCAGTTGGGAGAGAGTGTCATGGTCTTCGAGTCAGGTGGGACAGCGGAGGGCGCTGATCCATGGCGCGTATTCTCTGCAAAAGTAGAGGATGGTGTCTAGTTTTACGTGAGGACTGTAAACGCTCTGGTGCGCCATAATGTATGCCCCTTGCTGCCACTCAGACCATGAACGATTCAAAAATGCTCCCGGCTAAAAACCCGCGCTCGCCGAAACAGACTCGTGGCCATGAACGGGTCACGGCGATTCTCGACGCTTGCGCCCATCTGCTGGTCAGCCAGGGAGTGGCCAGCCTGACCATGCATGGCCTCGCGCGCGAAGCCGGCACCTCCATCGGTTCGCTGTACCACTTCTTCAGCGACAAGCAGAGCGTGCTCGACGCCCTCGGCCAGCGCCACATCGACGCCATCGACCGGATCACCGCCAACCTCCTGGCCATCGACCCGGCGACCTGGGTCGAGTCGAGCAGCCAGCAGGTGATCGAGCGGATGATCATGCCGATCATGGAATACCTCGAGACCCATCCCGACCTGCTGCAGATGATCAGCCCCGCCTTCGCCCCCGGCCAGCTCCAGGCCCCGGAGGCGCGGGAGCGAATCCAGGCAACCTACGCCCGGATGCTCGCCCTGCGCCTGCCCGGCGCCACTGCCGCGCAGCGCGAGACCTATGTGACGGCGATGCTCGGCTTGCCCATCGGCCTGTTCCAGGTTGCCTTGGAGAATAGTCAGCTCAAGAGCATTCTGCTGTTGCAGGAAGTGCCCAGGGCGATGAAGGCCTACCTCGAGGCCATCGAGCGGCACCACGCCGCCCGCTGACCTCTGCTGTTTTCAACTGGCGCCATTGAGCGGGCGACGCAGCATCAGCCGTTCCCGCACCAGGTCGTAGCCCCAGTGATAGACATAGGTGTAGGGCAGGAAGAACAGCAGCACACCGATGTCGAGAATCAGCGCCTGCATCAGGCTGACCTGCAGCCACCAGGCAATCAGCGGCACGCTCACCGCCACCAGGCCACCTTCGAACAGCAGCGCGTGGGCGACCCGGGTCCAGCCGCTGGGCGCCAGGGCCAGGCGCTTGAGCAGACGGTCGAACAGGCCATTGAAGACCACGTTCCAGGCCAGGGCGATCAGGCCGATGGCGATGGTCGCCACGCCCATGTCGACAAAGGGTTTGTCCATGATCCAGGCCAGCAGCGGCGTACACAGCGCGAACGCCAGCAACTCGAAGCCCACGGCCTGGAAAACCCGTTCGGTCAAAGATTTGGTGGTGCTCATGATCCGGCTCCCGCAAGTGAATGTGGTTGCCATGATCACCTCCCATCCCGATACTTCATAATCATTAACCATCGACCAAGGCGATAGTTCATGGCCTCACACGAAGTACTGCTGGCCTTTGTCCAGGCGGCCACCCAAGGCTCGTTTTCCGCGGCCGCGCGCAAGCTCGGCAAGAGTCAGTCGACCATCAGCGCGGCAGTGGCGAGCCTGGAGATCGACCTCGACCTGCAACTGTTCGACCGCAGCAGCCGCAAGCCCGCCCTCACCCCGCAAGGCCACGTCATGCTGCAACGGGCCGAAGACATCCTGGCCGCCACCAGCCGCCTGGAAATGGCCGCCAGCCAGCTGGCCCAGGGCGTGGAAGCCAAGCTCACGGTGGCCCTGTCCGACACCTATCAGTCGGATCGTTTCGAAACCTCGCTGAGCGCCTTCGAACAGCGCTACCCGGACCTGGAACTGGAATGCCTGATCGCCGAATGCGACGACCTGATCGAGCTGGTCCAGCGTGGCCGGGCGCAGATCGCCTTTGCCGAAATGCAGCCCGACTACCCGGCGGACCTGGACCATTCGACGGTGGACGAGCGCACGGAAATCGCCCTGTTCGTGTCGCGCAAGCACCCCTTGGCGGCGCTGAAAAATATCGACCAGGCCCGGCTGCAACAGCACCGTGAACTGCGCCTGGCAACCATCGTCAATCCCTACGAAAGCCGGGCCAAGGGCCGGGTATGGTCGGCGCCGAGCTACCTGATGCTGCTGGAGATGGCCCAGGGCGGTTTTGGCTGGGCGCCCCTGCCGCGCTGGCTGGTGGAGCGTTTCGGCGCCGACAGCCTGGTGGAACTCGATGCCCGTGGCTGGCCGCGTAACGTGGCGGTCGATGCCCTGTGGTCGCGCCTGCACCCACCTGGTCCGGCGGGCAGCTGGTTGCTGGGGCGGATGCTGGAATAGTCGCGACGATCGGCTGGAACGGCTGCGGCGTATTCGAAATCGCTGAAGGCCTTCGGCCTTATCGCAGCCTGCGGCAGCGGCTACAGGGTTCGGCAGAATTCAATCAGGGGCTCAGAGCGCGTTCAAGGCCTCTAGCCGCTTCTCGATAAAGCGCCGCTCCGGTTCCTGCCGGGTCAGTTCCAGGGCTCGCAGATAGGCTTGCCGCGCCGGCTCCACCCGGCCCAGTTGCCGGCAGAACTCGGCCCGCGCCGAATGGGCCAGGTGGTAATCCTGCAATTCGCCCCGGGCCAGGATCGCCTCGACCCGCTCCAGACCAGCCAACGGCCCATCCCGCTGGGCGATGGCGGCCGCGCGGTTGAGCTCGATCACTGGCGAGGGCATGGCGCGCAGCAACACGTCATACAGGCCGATGATCTGCTGCCAGTCGGTTTCCCCGGCCGTCGCCGCTTCGGCATGCACCGCGGCGATCGCCGCCTGCAGGCAATACGGGCCGAAACGTCGGGTGCCCAGGGCGTGTTCCACCAGGGCGCAGCCTTCGGCGATCAGTTCGTGGTCCCACAGCGAGCGGTCCTGCTCGTCCAGCAGCACCAGCTCCCCGGTGGCCGAGGTCCGCGCCCGGCGCCGCGACTCATGCAGCAGCATCAAGGCCAGCAGGCCCATCACTTCGGGTTCCGGCAGCAGCTCCAGCAACAGGCGCCCGAGGCGGATCGCCTCATGGGTCAGGTCCTCGCGGGTCAGCTCGGCGCCCATCGACGCCGAATAGCCTTCGTTGAACACCAGGTAAACCACCCGCAACACGCTGTCCAGACGCTCGGGCAGCTCGCCCAGGGACGGCACCTGATAAGGGATGTGCGCATCGCGGATCTTGGCCTTGGCGCGCACGATGCGCTGGGCGATGGTAGCCGGCGCACAGAGAAAGGCCCGGGCGATTTCCTCGGTGGTCAGGTCGCAGATTTCCCGCAGGGTCAGCGGCACCTGGGCGTCCGCCGCCAGCGCCGGGTGGCAACAGGTGAAGATCAGACGCAAGCGGTCGTCTTCCAGATCCTCCTCGCTCCAGTCAGCCTGCTCCAGCTCTTCCAGCTGGCTGATCAGCGCCGCCTGGGACGCGGCGAACCGCGCCCGCCGACGCAAACCGTCGATGGCCTTGAAACGCCCGGCCGACACCAGCCAGGCCCGCGGGTTGTCCGGTACGCCGTCGCGCTGCCAGCGCTCGACCGCGACGAAGAATGCCTCGTGCAAGGCTTCCTCGGCGAGGTCGAAATCCCCCAGCAGGCGAATCAGGGTCGCCAGGATCCGTCGCGACTCATTGCGGTAGACCCTCTCCACCAGCGCCTTGACGCTGTCTTGCGCGGCCGTCGGCATCAGTCCGGCATGCCTCGGGTCACCAGGCTTTCCAGGCGATCCAGGCTCTGCCCCCAGCCCTCGTGAAAGCCCATGGCTTCATGGGCCTGGCGATCCTCTTCGCTCCAGTGCATGGCGCGGGCGGTGTAGAGGGTCTTGCCGTCCACTTCGTCGAAGGTCACCTCGGCGCTCATGAAGGCCTTGCCCGAAGGGATCCAGCCCGGCAGGAAGGCGTCGGTGAACACCAGCCGCCGCGGTGCGACTATCTCCAGGAACACGCCCATGGTCGGGTACTCGTTGCCATCCGGGGCGCGCATCAGGGTACGAAACTGGCCGCCGACCCACAGGTCCATTTCACACTCGGGGGTGGTCATGCCGTGGGGCCCCCACCATTGCACCAGCAACTCGGGTTCGGTCCAGGCGCGGAACAGCTTGCCGGGCGGCGCATCGATCAGGCGACTGATGGACAACTCGTATTGGGCGGGCGCACGGCCCACGCTGTGCTCGGTCATTGCGAAACTCCTGCTTATGCTTGTTTCCAGGGCTCGTTTGCAAAGGTTGCGATCAGGGATTCAACTCGCGAACCGGGCGCACCTCGATGCTGCCGACCCGGGCCGCCGGGATGTTGCCGGCGACCTGGATGGCTTCGTTGAGGTCCTTGGCATCGATCAGGTAGAACCCGGCCAACTGTTCCTTGGTTTCGGCGAACGGGCCGTCGGTGATCGACAGCCGGCCGCCGCGCATGCGCACCGTGGTCGCGGTCTGCACCGACTCCAGGGCCTCGGCGGCGATCATCCGGCCGCTGCCCTGCACCGACTCGGCGTAGGCCATGCACTCGGCGTCCTTCGGGCTCTCCGGCAGGCTGTGCAACAGCTGTTCGTCGCTGTAGACCAGGCATAGGTATTTCATGGGGCTCTCCTTGATCGGGCTGATCAACTATGGCTGCAGTTTCAGGCTTTGGCGAAAAACCCGACGATCAGGGTTGCAGGTCGAACAGCACGGTGCCGCTCATCATGTCGAAGGGTGCCGACCAGTGTTCGTGGACCACTTTCCACTGCCCACCAATACGCTGGTAACCCGCGGTCACGCGCATCCAGCAGGCCTTGGTCTCGCCCTTGTCATCGGTGCCGCCGCAGTGGGCCAGCCAGTGGGCGAAGGCGATGTCGTTGGCCCCGACTATGTGCAGTTGCTCGAAGTCGAAGATGCCAGGGCCGGGGCAGACTTCCATGCAGGCCTTCCAGTGCGCGCGGTAGGCCTCCTTGCCCTTGAATTGCAACGCGGTCACGGCGTCGAACGAGGTGATGTCGTCGGCGTAATAGCTGACGATGCGGTCGATATCCTTGACCATCACGGCCTGGCGCCAGGCGTCGATCAGGCTGCGGATTTCGCTTTCGGTGGTTTGGGCATTCATGGCGATTCTCCTTGCGATTGAGTGACACGGGCTCGAGGTGGCCGCCAGAGGCGACCGTTAAATCGTGAAGACACCCTTAGTCGTCTGGCCGCCGGGCAAATCGACAAGGCCATGAAAAAAAACCGGAACCCCGGGCAAAATCGCTAGAATCGCCACTCCTACAGCCTCCCCCAGTGCTTGGATATGGATAGCCCAACGACCACCCGACTCGTGCCCTACGAACAGCTCGACGCCACGCAATTGCAGCAGCTCGATGCGCTCGAGGTGCACCCGCAGCAAAAGAATTATTCCGGCGATATCTACACCGCGCTGCATACCCTGCTCAAGGCGCCGGAGCCCGGGATCAAGGGCTTTGCCCTGCTGGCCGACGAGGTCCCGGTGGCGTTCCTGCTACTCAAGCGCCCGCCCTTCCTGCCCCATTGGGCCGACCCCGACACCGCCACCCTGCATGCCTTGCAGGTCGATCACCGGGTCCAGGGTAAAGGCTACGGCCGCGCCTGCCTGCAAGCCCTGCCCGCCGCCGCGCGCCTGGTGTGGCCGGAGATCAAGGGGCTGATGCTGTCGGTGGACGCGGACAACCAAGCGGCGTTCAACCTCTACCTGAAGCAAGGCTGGGTCGACAGCGGCGAGGCCTACCGGGGCCGCATCGGTTACGAACGCCGTCTGGCCCTGATTTTCTGACGTTACCCAGGAGAAGCATGATGCTGACCACCCTCGAGCAACTGGAAGCGATCTACGGCCTGCCCCTTGAGCGGGCCGTGCGCAAGGAAATCCCCTTCCTCAACCCGGACTATCAGGCCATGGTGCGCGCCTCGCCGCTGGTGATCCTGAGCACCAGCGGTCCCGACGGCATGGACGGCTCGCCCCGCGGCGATGCCCCAGGTTTCGTGCGGATCATCGACGAGCGCACCCTGGCCCTGCCCGACCGCCCGGGCAACAACCGCATCGACAGCCTGCGCAATATCGTCAGCGACCCGCGAGTGGCCCTGCTGTTCATCATCCCAGGCATCGGCGAGACCCTGCGGGTCAACGGCCGGGCGCGGATCTCGGCCGAGCCGGCGCTGCTGGACAGCTTCGCGGTGAATGGCAAGCCGGCGCGCACGGTGATCCTGGTGGACGTCGAGGCGGCCTACTTCCACTGCTCCAAGGCCATAGTGCGCTCCGAACTGTGGAACCCGGAGCGCTACCTGGAACGCTCGTCCCTGCCCTCGGCCGGCGCCATCCTCAAGCGCCTCTGCGACGGCCAGTTCGACGCCGACCGCTACGACCGGGAAATGCCGGAACGGGTGCGCAACAGCCTGTATTGAGGGGCTCTTGTAGGAGCGCAGCTTGCTCGCGATAAAGGTTAACGCGGTACATCAGCCAGACCGCGGCGCCCCTATCGCGGGCAAGCCTCGCTCCTACAGGCGTGTGTCGTGGAATGACCGATAGAAAAAAGGCTGCCTCGCTGCAGCCCTTGGGCATTCAGATTGATCACAGCTGCAAACAGTAGTCGATCAGCTGCTTTTCAACGCTCTGTCGTTGGCCGAGAACCAGGGCCACGACAACCAGTTTTTCGGCCGGATAGATTTCATACAGAACCCGCTGGCCCATGGGCAGAAACTCATGGAAATGCGTCACGCCCAGGGATGCTGCTTGCTGACAAACGGCGTAGGTATGAGCCTGTTCACTCAAGGACGAAACAATTTGCCTAACCAGTTGGTCAACGAATTGCCCGGCCTTGTAGGCCCCACCCTGCTGAGCCAGATACTGCTCCAGGGCAATCACACCCTGTTCGGCCGCCGTGGCGAACTCAACCCTGTACGCTGTCTGCATCTTCGTCTTCTTGCTGCGCTTGACGGCGCTGGGCCAGACGCTCCAGCAATGTATCGCCGCTGATCAGCCGGCCTTGCTCCTTGTCGCGCCCGGCGAACGACAGCAGCTTGATCAGCGCAATCGCTTCATCTCGGCGCTTACGCTCTTCGTAGGACTCGATCACATAAGCCGGAACCCCGTTCTGGGTGACCAGCATGGGCTCGGAAAGGTCGAGATCAGCAGCGTTCTTTTTGACAAAACTGATGGTTTTAATGCGCATGGTTTATCTCCTGCTCTTTGCGCAGCGGTGAATCCAGCGCAGAAGCTGGTCTGAATTTAGACTACAAAAGAACCAGCAGCAAATGACATGTGTTACCGAGGAAGACTCAGCACCATCTCATGCCAGGCCATGCCGCCATGGTCCGACGCCGAGGCCTTGAGGTAGACGAAGCCGAAGCGCTCGTACAGCGGCACATGCCGCTCCTTGCACATCAGGTTGATGCTGGCCTTGCCCAGGCCGCGCATGCGCTCGATGAAGGCCTCCAGCAAACGCCGGGAAACACCCTGGCCCTGATAGTCCGGATGCACCACCACCGACATGATCACCACATGGGGCCCGGCCGGATCGTGGCCGATCAGCTCCTTGAAAGCCTCGTCGGCCATCTCGACCTCGAAGGCCGCGCCGGAATTGATGAAACCGGCCACTACGCCATCCACCTCGGCGACGATGAAGCCCTCGGGCCAGGTGGCGATACGGGTGGCGATCTTTTCCCGGGTGGCGGCTTCGTCACCTTCGTAGGCCAGGGTTTCGATGGCGAAGCAGCGGTCCAGGTCAGCGGCGGCGACCTGACGGATCAACAGGCTGGATAAGGTCATGGGGAACAGATCGGCTATGGGAAATGCCGCCGATCATAAAGTAATAAGGCTTGCATATCGAATGACGGCAAGCCCGTAAAACCTGCATATAGTCGCTGTCATCCGCACGCCGATCAGGCTATTTATCTGGGCCTCATCCCATCCTGGTCGAGTACGGAAGTCGCCATGAGCAATGTTCAGATCGGTTTGCTGGTGCTGTTCGGCATCAGTGCGTTCGGTTTCGTTACCCTGTCCATCGACCTGTGGCGCGCCCGCCGGCCGGGCAAGGGCAAATGACCGGACCCGCAGCGGGCCCGGCCTGTGCTCGTGACGCGGGTCACTGCTCCTTGAGCGGCAGCCAGATTTCCAGCACGCCCTGGCCGGTGTCGGGGTTGAAGTCGGCGCTGTAGCGTTCGAATTCCGGCGCATCGGCGGCTTCGCGCCCGGACTGTGGCAGCCAGGTTTTCCAGATGTACTGGAAGGTCTGCGGCAGGCTCGCCAGCGGCCCCTGGTGCTCGAACACTGCGTAGTGCTGCGGCGGCACCTCGATCCAGCGATACAGCTCGGGCAAATCGTCGAGCCTGCTGATCTCGACCCCGGCGATGTATTCGAAGCCGCCCTTGCCGTCCGGGTTGCAGCAGATGCCGTAGGTCACCTCCCCCACCTGGCCGGGGATCTTGCCGAGATGGGGAATGAAGCCTTCCCAGAGTTCAGGAATGCGCTGCGTCGTCCCGGGAGTGAAACGCCCGCCGAGACCGGCAATCAGCAGAAAATGCCCCTTCTCGAAGCGCGGCACCGGCCCTGTGCTCTTGTTGTGCTCATCCATGGTGCAACTCCTGCCAGAAAGATGGGTTCGGCAGGGAGTATAGAAGCCAAATCCGAATCCCCCACTCAGAGCCCGGGCATCTCGGCGACCGCCGCCCCAACGATGAACTCCTGATAACCGGATAGGATCACGTAGACCGCGAAATAGCAGAAGATCGCCGCAGATGCCAGGTAGGAGTAGCGCAACAACTTGTCCCCCAGCAGCTTGCCGCCCTGGGTCGCGGCAAAGCACAGGCCCACGACCCAGGCCAGCCCGGCGCAGAAGAAACCGCTGAGGAACAGCCCGGAACTGAGCAGGTCGCCGCCACCGGAACGGGCAATCAGGGTACCGCCCACCGCGGCGAACCAGAGGATCGCGCTGGGGGACGACATGGCCAGGAAAATGCCGCGGAAAAACTCCTTGCGCGGCGAACCGTTGTCGACCTCGCCGGCCTCGGCCAGCACGGCGCTGTGGTGGATCGCCGAATAGATCATCTTCGCCGCGAAATACACCAGCAGCGCCGACCCGCCGATCCACAATACCCAGCGCACCGCCTCGTACTGCAGCAGCACGGTCATGCCGGCCAGCGCCAGCACCGCGTAGACCAGGTCACCGACGCAGGTGCCAAGGCCCAGGCAGAAACCCTGGAAGTAGCCACGCTGCATGGCCAGGGTAATCATCGCGATATTGGCCACGCCTATGTCCAGGCACAGCGAAAGGCTCAGCAGAAAGCCGCTGGTAAACTCCATCATTCATCCTGTTCGATGCGGTTGTTCGAGTGGGGGGTATTTAACGCGGGCGGGTCCGGCGAACACAATGCGCAGGCTGCGAATCCAGCCACGAGGATGCAAATCCCTGTCCAGGCCGCGCAGCTGCCGGCGAAAAAATACTTGTCGCCCCCCTCTGGACAGCCTGGCGCCACTGCCCTTATCGTCTGCCCCCAGGCCACCGCAGTGGCCGACGTCGCTCGGACGGTTCCGGGCGCTCACGTACTCGAGGCAACAATGGCCGAACAAGGTTCGCCGCGCCGCTTTGCGCGCATAGATCGACTCCCCCCCTACGTATTCAATATCACTGCCGAGCTGAAGATGGCTGCGCGTCGGCGCGGCGAAGACATCATCGACTTGAGCATGGGTAACCCCGACGGTGCGACTCCGCCGCACATCGTCGAGAAACTGGTCACCGTCGCCCAGCGCGAAGACACCCACGGCTACTCCACCTCCAAGGGTATTCCGCGTCTGCGCCGGGCCATTTCGCGCTGGTACAAGGATCGCTACGAGGTCGATATCGACCCGGAAAGCGAAGCCATCGTCACCATCGGTTCCAAGGAAGGCCTGGCGCACCTGATGCTCGCCACCCTGGACCAGGGCGATACCGTGCTGGTGCCCAACCCGAGCTACCCGATCCACATCTACGGCGCGGTGATCGCCGGTGCCCAGGTGCGTTCGGTGCCGCTGGTGCCGGGCGTGGACTTCTTCGACGAACTGGAACGAGCCATCCGTGGCTCGATCCCGAAACCGAAGATGATGATCCTCGGCTTCCCGTCCAACCCGACCGCGCAGTGCGTGGAGCTGGATTTCTTCGAGCGGGTGATCGCCCTGGCCAAGCAGTACGACGTGCTGGTGATCCACGACCTGGCCTATGCCGACATCGTCTACGACGGCTGGAAAGCCCCGTCGATCATGCAGGTGCCGGGCGCCAAGGATATCGCGGTGGAGTTCTTCACCCTGTCCAAGAGCTACAACATGGCCGGCTGGCGCATCGGCTTCATGGTCGGTAACCCGGAGCTGGTCAGCGCCCTGGCGCGGATCAAGAGCTACCACGACTACGGCACCTTCACCCCGCTGCAGGTGGCGGCCATCGCGGCCCTGGAAGGCGACCAGCAGTGCGTGAAAGACATCGCCGAGCAGTACCGCCAGCGCCGCAATGTGCTGGTCAAGGGCCTGCACGAGCTGGGCTGGATGGTCGAGAATCCCAAGGCTTCGATGTATGTCTGGGCGAAGATTCCCGAGGCCTATGCCCACCTGGGTTCGCTGGAGTTCGCCAAGAAGCTGCTGGCCGAGGCCAAGGTTTGCGTTTCGCCAGGGGTGGGTTTCGGTGAGTACGGCGACGACCATGTGCGTTTCGCCCTGATCGAAAACCAGGACCGCATCCGCCAGGCCGTGCGTGGTATCCGCGGCATGTTCCGCGCCGATGGCCTGGTGCAGAAAGGCTGATATCCACCGACAAACAAGCAGGCACAAAAAAACCGCATCGCTGCGGTTTTTTTGTGTCCGGCTAACCAGCCGGCTACAGGGCTCGGCTTATACCACCAGCGACAACAGCAGGATAAAGATCAGGCCCACCACCGAGAGGATGGTTTCCATCGCGGTCCAGGTCTTGAAGGTTTCCGCCACGGTCATGTTGAAGTACTGCTTCACCAGCCAGAAACCGGCGTCGTTGACGTGGGACAGGATCAGGGAACCGGCACCGGTGGCCAGCACCAGCAGCTCGCGGTTGACCCCAGGGATCATGCCGACCACTGGCACCACGATGCCCGCGCCAGTGATGGTCGCCACGGTCGCCGAACCGGTGGCGATGCGAATCACCGCCGCTACCAGCCAGGCCAGGAGGATCGGCGAGATCTGCGCGTTGACCGCCATGTGGCCGATCACGTCACCCACGCCGCTGGTCACCAGCATCTGCTTGAAGCCACCGCCGGCACCGATGATCAGGATGATCGCCGCGGTCGGCGCCAGGCTGGCGTCGAGCAGCTTGAGGATCTGCTTGGAGCCGATGCCCTGGCGCGAACCGAAGGTGTAGAGCGACAGCAGCAGAGCCAACAGCAGCGCGCTGATCGGGTGACCGATCATGTCCATCCAGATACGGAAGAAATGCCCGTCCGGGAAGGCCACGTCGGCGAAGGTCTTGAGCAGCATCAGAAACACCGGCAGCAGCACGGTCAGCAGGGTCACGCTGAAGCTCGGCAGGTTGGCCGAGGTGTTCTCGCGCGCCAGCTGGTCCACCAGCTCCTGGGACGGATGACCCGGGATGTGCTTGGCGATGAAGGTGCCGTAGATCGGACCGGCGATGATCGCGGTCGGCAGGGCAACGATCAGGCCGTAGAGAATGGTCTTGCCGATGTCGGCGCCGAACACGCCGATGGCCAGCAGCGGGCCCGGATGCGGCGGCACCAGGCCGTGCACCGCGGACAGGCCGGCCAGCAGCGGGATACCGATCTTGATGATCGACACGCCGGTGCGCCGGGCGACGATGAACACCAGCGGGATCAGCAGCACGAAGCCGATCTCGAAGAACAGCGGGATGCCCACCAGGAACGCGGCGAACATCATCGCCCACTGCACCCGCTCCT
The DNA here is from genome assembly GCF_017349775.1 of Pseudomonas sp. GW460-12-10-14-TSB1. Taxonomy (NCBI): domain Bacteria; kingdom Pseudomonadati; phylum Pseudomonadota; class Gammaproteobacteria; order Pseudomonadales; family Pseudomonadaceae; genus Pseudomonas; species Pseudomonas sp. GW460-12-10-14-TSB1. The sequence goes on along the minus strand of NZ_JACNAC010000071.1, from coordinate 6,089 downwards.
TGCCGAACGAGCGGATCAGGGTCTGGGCGATCTGATCCGCGCCACCGGATTCGGCCATCATTTTGCCGAGCATGGTGCCCAGCGCGAGGATGATCCCGACGAAACCGAGTACACCACCGAAGCCGTCCTGGAACGCCTTGATGATCTTGTCCACCGGCATGCCCGAAGTCAGGCCGAGGAAACCCGCGGCGATGGTCAGGGCGATGAAGGGATGCAGCTTGAATCGAGTGATCAGCACGATCAGCCCGATAATGGTGACCACTGCGTCTACCAGCAGATAGGTCTCTTGGGACATGCCAAACATGGGGTTGCCTCCGGTTTGTTGTTTTTATTCAAGCGTTAAAAACGTGAGCCGAGTGGGATAGCGCTATCTGTGTGAACCGAAGCTTATCGGGATGGGTCCAGCCCGTGCTCCAGCCACCAGCCATGGGCCTGTTCGGCCAGCCGGTCAACGCTGTGGATGGTGGCGTCCAATGCCAGGGTCAGGGGTTCGCCCACGGGAGATTCGAGGGTGGCGAACTGACTGTCGATCAGGGTCGAAGGCATGAAATGCCCCGGACGGTGGGCCACGCGATCGGCGGCCACCTGTGGTGTCAATTGCAGGAAAACGAAACCCAGGCCGGGCGTGGCGCTGCGCAGTCGGTCGCGGTACTTGCGCTTGAGCGCCGAGCAGGTCAGCACCGGACGCTGTCCGGCGGCCAGGGCACGACGCAACTCGTCGCACAGGCTGTCGAGCCAGCCGGCGCGGTCGTCGTCGTTCAGGGGAATACCGGCACTCATCTTGGCGATATTGGCGGCAGGGTGGAACGTATCGCCTTCAATGGCCGTGGCGCCGCTGCGCCGGCACAGCGCTTCACTGACGCTGGACTTGCCGCAGCCGGCAACGCCCATGATGACCAGGGCGGTGATGGGTTGACTCATGTAACACCTCAGCGCGCAGACAGCGCTACCTTCGCTCTTGAAAACGCTAGTGCAAAAATAGTTTATGCCGACGCCTTCTTGTCATTTTTGTGGGTTGCCGCGTATATAGGCCGCGAAACCAAAGAGTGCGGGTCAGGCCGACCGCGCTCACGCATTGCAGCTGTTTCGAGACAGCGCTACCTTAGTGACTTGAATTTTGTTTGGCAAGCCGTCTGATGACCTCCTCCAAGAACGATAAAAATACCCGCACCACGGGGCGCCCTACCCTCAACGAAGTCGCGCGCCTGGCTGGCGTCAGCCCGATCACCGCCTCGCGAGCCCTGCGCGGCATCGACACGGTGGCCACCGAACTGGTGGAAAAGGTGCGCAAGGCCGCCAGCGAACTCAACTATGTGGTCAACCCCGCCGCTCGCGCCCTGGCCTCGGCCCAGAGCCATTCGGTGGTGGTGCTGGTGCCGTCGCTGTCCAACCTGCTGTTCATCGATACCCTGGAAGCCATTCATCAGGTTCTGCGGCCCAAGGGCTTCGAAGTGCTGATCGGCAACTTCCACTACTCCCGCGACGAAGAAGAAAACCTGCTGCGCAACTACATGGCCTACCAGCCACGAGGTTTGCTGCTGACCGGCTTCGACCGGACCGAAAGCGCCCGACGGATGGTCGAAGCCAGCAACGTTCCCTGCGTCTACATGATGGACCTCAACCCCGAGGCCGGCCTGAACTGCGTGGGTTTCTCCCAGCACAACGCCGGGGAAACCGCCGCCGAACACCTGATCTCCCGCGGCCGCAAGCGCCTGGCCTACATAGGCGCACAACTCGACCAGCGCACCCTGATGCGCGGCGAAGGTTTCCGCCGTGGCCTGGAGAAAGCCGGGCTGTACGACCCGAAACTGGAAGTCCTCACCCCGCGCCCCTCGTCGGTGGGCCTGGGCGGCGAGCTGTTCCTGCAACTGATGCACAGCCACCCGGACGTCGACGCGATCTTCTTCGGCAACGACGACCTGGCCCACGGCGCCCTGCTGGAGGCCATGCGCTGCGGCATCAGGATCCCCGAGCAAGTGGCGGTGATGGGCTTCAACGACCTGCCCGCCTCGGCGCACATGGTGCCGCGCCTGAGCAGCATCAGCACCCCGCGCGAAGCCATCGGCCGCCGTGCGGCGGAACAGCTGCTGACCCTGATGGCCGGCAACAGCGTGGCCAAGCCGGTGGTGGACATGGGCTTCGAACTGAAGGTGCGCGAGAGCACCTGAGCCGCGCTCAGGAACGCAGGCTCAGGGCGCTGAGCAGTACGCCGAAGCCCACCAGCAGAACGCCGAACAGCTGGTCGATACGCCGCTTGTAAGCCATGAGCCGGGCCCGGATGCCCGGCGTCGAGAAGAACAGCGCCACCGCCACGAACCACAGCACATGGGCCAGGACAATGATCGCGCCATAGCCGATCTGCACACCCGGCCCGGTCCCCGGCTGCATCACCTGCATGAACAGGCTGACCACAAAAATCATGGTCTTGGGGTTCAGCGCATTGGTCAAAAAGCCGGTGCGCAGCGCCGTCCATGCCGAAACCCGCGGCGCATCCGTCGCCACCTCTTCCTCGACTGCGCGAGTGCGCAGCATCCGGATACCGAGATAAACCAGGTACAGCGCCCCGGCGATCTTCAACACGCTGAACAGCAGCAGCGACTCCTTGACCAGCAGGCCGACACCAAACAGCGTGTAGCCGATATGCAGCATCACCCCGAGCCCGATCCCCAGTGCCGTGAACACCCCATGCCGGCGCGACAGCACCAGGCTGTTGCGCGTGACCATGGCGAAATCCGGCCCCGGGCTGAGCACCGCCAGCACAGTGATGGTGATTACCACTAACAGTTCAGTCATTTTCAAACGCCTTCGCTATAGAATCCGGCCCATACTTTATGGGCACGAACCCTCACAGAGCGAACGATGAAAACTGACATTCTCGGTGATAAAAAATCACAGACAATCAATCGCCGCCTGCCGCCCCTGAGCGCCCTGCGCTGTTTCGAGGCCGCCGCTCGCCTGGAGAGTTTCACCCGCGCCGGCGAAGCCCTGCACCTGACCCATGGCGCCATCAGCCGTGCCGTGCGCGCCCTGGAAGAAGACCTCGGCACGCAGCTGTTCGAGCGTCGCAGCCACCGGGTATTTCTCACCGAGGCCGGCCGCGAATTGCTGCACAGCGTGGAGCATGCCTTCGACCTGATCGACGCCGCCGCACGCAAACTGCGAACGCCGGACAAGGCCGCGACCCTGGTGCTGTCCTGCGAGCCGACCCTGCTGATGCGCTGGCTGATTCCCCGGATCCCGGCATTCTTCGCCGCTCATCCGGATATCCCCCTGCAACTGGTGGCCGGCGGCGGGCCCTTCGCTTTTGCTCAAGGCATCGACCTGGCGATCCGCCGCAACGACTTTCCCTGGCAGCCGCACACCCATGCGCAGTGGCTGTTCGACGAAGCCATCGGCCCGGTATGCCGCCCGGAACAGGCCACCCACTGGGCACGCAATGCAGCAGGCACGGCCCAGTTATCGAGCACTGCGCCGCGCCTGCACAGTGCGACCCGGGCGCAGGCCTGGGAGCAATGGTTGACCCTCAAGGGAATGGAACAGGCGCCAGGCAAGGAGCAGGTCTTCGAGCATTTCTACTTCAGCCTGCAAGCGGCGGTCGCCGGGTTGGGACTGGCGATCGCGCCCTGGCAGCTGGTACGCGACGACCTGGAGTCGGGCCTGCTGGTCGCGCCTTTCGGCTTTATCGCCGACGACAGCGCTTACTTCCTGTTGTCACCCGAGGCGATCGACCCGGACTCAGCCGTCGCCCGCTTGCTCGACTGGCTGCGCCACCAAGCATTGCCGCTGGACGCCACCCGCCCAGCCACATAAGCAGACGGGCTCACGGCCTCACCTCTGCATGAACCTCCGGCACCAGCGCCGGATCCTGCCCACCCAGCAACTGCACAAAGGCCTGGGCAGCCTTTTGCAGCGGCTGATTCTTCAGCCACACCGCGTGCACCGGCAGCAGCAGGCCGTTGTCGATGTTCTTGAAGGTCAGGCGCTTGAACCTTCCGGCCTTGAGCAAGGGCGCGATCACCGACAACGGGAAATTGCCCCAGCCGATGCCGGACTCGACCATGTCCAGGGCCATGGCCAGGCTGTCGGTGCGCCAGTAGGACTCGGCGATCAGCGGCCGGGTATCGCGGATCGGCAGGTCGCGGCTGGCGACCACCACCTGGCGGACGTTGACCAGTTCCTCCAGATAGAGGGTGGCGTCCGGCGCCTCGGGTAAGGGATGGCGCGCGGAAATGCAGGCGATCATCCGTTCGCTGCCGACGTACTGGAAATACTCCAGCACGTTCAGGCTGAGCCCGGCGAAAGCCACGCCGACCGCAATCCGGCCAGTGTGCAGCAGTTGCAACACATCGTCCTGGGGCGCGCTCAGCACCTCGATATCGAGCAACGGATGACGCTCGGCGATCAGCTTGATCGCCGCCAGCACCCGGGACTTGTCGATGTCCTCGACCACGCCGATGGACAGCCGGCTTTCCAGCCCCAGGGACAGCTCCACCGCATGCACCTGCAGGTGCTTGAGCTGCTCGGCGATCAGCCGCGCATGGGGTGCCAGGGCGTTGGCCATAGCGGTGGGCACCGGCTCGCGATGGCTGCGATCGAACAGGGGGTAGCCCAGCTCCGCCTCGAGGTTGGCGATGCCCATGCTCACCGCCGACGGCACCTTGCCCAGGGCCCGGGCCGCCGCGGAAAACGAACCGCGCTCGAGCACGGCGAGAAACAACTGGATGCTGTCGCTGGAGAAATTCATGGGGACGCCTGTCTGGGATGCTTACCTATCAGTAGAACTGAAAGCTTCTGACTTTTTCTGTCAGGCATATTGAAGCTATCTTGCGCCGCATTCGCCAGCCATTCCTGCAAAAGGAGCGGCCCGGGCCAACGAACGCGGAGGAAAAAAGCATGCAAGGCATCAAGCGCAAACTGGTTTACGTGTCACTGTTCGAGGTGTTCGGCATGACCTTCTCGGCCCTGGGCCTGGCCTTGCTGTCCGGCACCTCGCCGAGCAGCACCGGCCCGCTGGCGGTGGTGATCACCAGCATCGCGGTGACCTGGAACTTCATCTACACCAGCCTGTTCGAGCGCTGGGAAAGCCGCCAGGTCTCGCGGACCCGCACGGTCAAGCGGCGGATCGCCCACGCCGTGGGTTTCCAGCTGACGCTGATCCTGTTCCTGATCCCGTTGATCGCCTGGTGGATGCACATCAGCCTGGTCCAGGCCTTCCTGCTGGACCTGGCGCTGATCCTGTTCATCCCCTGCTACACCTTCGTCTTCAACTGGCTGTTCGACCGGATCTTCGGCCTGCCAACGTCGGCGCTGCCGGATCCGGCCTGAGGCCAAGGCGTAAATCGATATCGCCGAAGGCCGGCGTCGCTGTTAGATTTCCTGGGCCCTCCACCCGCCAAGGAAAGCGCCCATGGGAACCCTGAGAATTCTCGGTAAAGCCTCGTCGATCAACGTCAGAAAAGTGCTATGGACCTGCGAAGAACTGGGCCTGCCCTACGAACGCGAGGATTGGGGCAGCGGCTTCCAATCGACCCACACCCCCGAGTTTCTCAAGCTCAACCCCAACGCCCAGGTGCCGGTGCTGATCGATGACGCCGGCGCGCTCTGGGAATCCAACAGCATCTGCCGTTACCTGACCAGCAAGGTCGCCGGGCAACGGCTGCTGCCCGGCGAGCCTCGGGGCCGTGCGTTGGTGGAACAATGGATGGACTGGCAGGCCACGGAACTCAACCCCGCGTGGAGCTACGCCTTCGTTGCCCTGGTCCGGCAGAACCCGGACTTCCAGGACCCGCAGCGGATCGCCGCCGGCATTCGCGGCTGGAACGACAAGATGGCCCTGCTCGAACAGCAACTGGCGAGCACCGGCGCCTATGTGCTCGGCACGCAGTTCAGCCTGGCCGATATTGTCCTCGGGCTGTCGGTGCATCGCTGGAGCATGGCGCCCATCGAGCATCCGGACTTCCCCGCCGTCGCTGCCTACTACCAACGCCTCAGCGAGCGTCCGGCCTTCCTGCTGCATGGACGCAACGGCATTCCCTGAATCGTCTTTTTCTTCTGTAGGAGCGAGGCTTGCCCGCGATAAGGCCGTCCCA